>CAXSIB010000066.1:0-11714 GCA_964237095.1 uncultured Actinomycetales bacterium | reverse complement strand
GCTCACGGTGCACGTCGCGCAGACCTTCGGCCTCGACGAGGTGCCCGACGCGTTCGCCGCGTCCCGGACCGGGCACGTCCGCGGCAAGCTCGTCATCACCCCGCGACCGGCCTGACGAGGCCCTGGGTCTGGGAACGGGGAGGCGGTACGCCACCGACGGCCTCAGGCCGGCGACCTCGGCGCGGGGCGCGCCCGCAGGTGCGCCCGCTCCCCCTGCGGGCCGAGCAGTACGAGGACCTCGGCGACGACCTCGCCCGCGTTGGCCATGGCGTGCGGGGTCCGGGTGTCGAACTCGGCGGCCTCACCGGGCAGCAGCACCAGGGAGTCCGGGCCGAGGCGCAGCCCCAGCCGCCCGTCCAGGACGTACAGCCACTCGTAGCCCTCGTGGGTCTGCTGCTCGGCGTCGCGGCCGTGACCGACCGGCAGCAGCATCTTCACCGCCTGGATCCCACCCCGCCGACGGGTCAGCGGGATGACCGTCATCCCGTGGCGGACGACGGGCCGCGGACGGATCCGCGGGTTCGCCGGCTCAGGGGTGTCGACGAGCTCGTCGAGTGACACCTGGTACGCCCGGGCCAGCGGCAGCAGGAGCTCGAGTGTCGGGCGCCGTCCCCCGGACTCCAGCCGGGACAGGGTGCTCACCGAGATGGCGGTCTCGACGGCGAGGTCCGCGAGCGTCCGGTCGTGCTGGCGACGCAGCGCCCGCAACCGCGGGCCGACCGCGTCGAGCACCGGACTCAGGTCGCCCTCGTCCCCACCCGTGTCGCCGCCCACTCCCCCGCTCATGGTGGCCACCTTGCCACAACGGCAACGAAGCTTGCCATCTGACGCCATCCGGAGCAGGTTGGCAGCCACGTGGCCCCGAGCGGTCGCACCGATGCGAGGAGGTCCTGTGAACAGGACGACGGACCAGATTCGGACGACGACCACGGCCGCGGACGACCGGCACGGCCTGCTCGCCCCGAACGACATGAACGACGCGGACGACCCGGATGAGCAGCACGAGCAGCACGAGCAGGACGAGCGGTACGACGTCGTCGTGGTCGGCGGCGGCGTCGCCGGCCTCGCCGGGGCGCTGACGACGGCCCGGGCGCTGCGCACGACCCTGGTGGTCGATGCCGGGGACCCGCGCAACGCCGCCGCCGGCGGGGTCCACAACTTCCTCGGCCGCGAGGGCATCCCGCCGCGGGAGCTGCTGGCAGTGGGCCGCGCCGAGGTCGAGGCCTACGGCGGGCAGGTCGTCCGGGCCGGCGCCGTCACCGCCGAACGCCTCGACCGCGTCGAGGCGGGGGGGCCGCGGTTCCGGGTCGGACTCGACGACGGCCGGTGGGTGCTCGCGCGGCGGCTGCTCGTGACGACAGGGGCGACCGACGTGCTCCCCGACATCCCGGGGCTCGCCGAGCGGTGGGGGAAGGACCTGCTGCACTGCCCGTTCTGTCACGGCCGGGAGGTGGCCGACCGGGTCGTGGGTGTCCTGGCCACCAACGTGTTCGGGGCCGACCAGGCCCTGATGTGGCGCGGCTGGAGCGAGCGGGTGGTGCTGCTGCGGCACACCGGCCCGGCGCCCGCACCGGAGCAGGCCGAGAAGCTGGCGGCCCGCGGTGTCGAGGTCGTCGAGGGTGAGGTCGTCGGCGTCGAGGTCTCCGGCCGGGACGGCGGTGGGGACCGGCTGACCGGCGTCCGACTCGCCGGCGGGGAGGTGGTCGCGCTCGACGCGCTCGTGACCATGACGCGGGCCGTCGCCCGCGGCGGGCTGCTGGGCGACCTCGGGCTGCCGCTGGTCGAGCTGTCCATGGGTCCCGGAGGGCCGGTCCTGGGCGACCACGTGCTCGCCGATCCCATCGGGGCGACCTCGGTGCCCGGGGTGTGGGTGGCCGGCAACGTCACGGCACCGATGGCGCCGGCCCTGACCGCGGCCGCCGCCGGCATGACGGCGGGCTCGGTGATCGTGCGGGACCTCGTCGACGACGACACCGCGGCCGCGGTCGCCGTCCACCGCGCCGGACGCGGACGGCCGGCCCGGCCGGGCCGGCGCCAGACGGTGTCCGCGTGAGCGGGTCGCACGGACCCGGATCACACGATCACGGGTCGCACGGACACGGGTCGCACGGTCACACCGCTCCCGGTCACGACTCCCCCGGTCCTGTCACGGCCGACCCCGCGGTGGACGGCTACGCCGGTGATCCCGCCGTGGCGGCGGAGTGGGACCGGCGCTACGCCGAGCAGCGACAGCTGTGGAGCGGGCGGCCCAACGGCGCCCTGGTGGCCGAGGTCGCCGGACTCGCCCCGGGTCGGGTGCTCGACGTCGGCTGCGGGGAGGGCGCGGACGCCGTCTGGCTCGCTCGCGGCGGCTGGGACGTGACCGCCCTCGAGGTGTCGGGGGTGGCGCTGGTGCGGGCCGCCGCCCACGCCCGCGACGCCGGGGTCGACATCCGGTGGGTGCACGCGGAACTGGTCGAGGCGCACCTGCCGGAAGCCTCGTTCGACCTGGTCTCCGCGCAGTACCCGGTCCTGCTGGGCACCCCGGACGCGGTGGCCGAGCGGGCGCTGCTCGCCGCGGTCGCCCCCGGCGGGGTGCTGCTGGTCGTGCACCACGCCGGGATGGACACCCACGAGCGCCACGACGGCGACTTCGACCCGGCCGACTTCGTCTGGCCGGCGATGGTGACCGCGGTGCTCACCGGCGACTGGGCGGTCGAGGTCGACGAGCAGCGGCCACGGGTCGCCCCCGACGGCGGCGCCGGCGCCCACCACGCCGACGACCTGGTCCTGCGCGCCCGCCGGCTGCGCTGACGGCTGCGCACCACTCGGGAGCGGGAGCGGGAGCGGACCGGGACCGGGCGGGAGCAGGATCGGGCGCATGACCCTCATCGGCATCGAGGAGCACTGGACCACGCCCGCCCTGACGGGGGCGCTCGAGGCGCTGCCGCCGGACCGCCGTGACGCGAGCCTGGCGTTCAACGGGATGGGTGACAACCTCGCCCGGCTCGAGGACGTCGGCGACGCCCGGATCGCCGCCATGGACGAGCAGGGCATCGACATGCACGTCATCTCCCTGGCTCCCCCCGCCACCGGCCCCCTCGCGCCCGCCGACGCGGTGGCCCTCAGCCGGGAGGCGAACGACGTCGCGGCCGCGGCGGTCCGGCGCCATCCCACGCGGCTGCGGGCCCTGTCCACGCTGCCGATGGCGGAGCCGGGGGCCGTGGTGAGCGAGCTCGAGCGGGCGGCCGGGCTCGGCTTCGTCGGGGCCATGGTCTACGGCCGCACGGGCGAGACGCCCCTCGACGACCCCTGCTACGACGACCTCTTCGCCGCTGCGGCGGCGCTCGGCCAGCCGGTCTTCATCCACCCCCAGATCCCCTCGAACGCCGTCCGCGAGGCGGCCTACTCCGGTCTGGGCGAGATGACCGACCTGGCGCTGTCGACCTTCTCGTGGGGCTGGCACCTCGAGGCGGCGGTCGCCGCGCTGCGGCTGATCGCCCGGGGCACCTTCGACCGACACCCCGACCTCAGGGTCGTCCTGGGCCACTGGGGCGAGCTGCTCCTGTTCTGGGGCGACCGGACCGACAGCCTGTCCCGCATCGCCGGGCTGGAGCGGAAGGTGTCGGAGTACGTCCGGACGAACGTCTTCATCACGAGCTCGGGCATGTTCCACCCGCCGCTGCTGCGCCACGCCCTCGAGGCCACGACGATCGACCACCTGCTGTTCTCGACCGACCACCCCTTCCAGCGACCGACCCGCGACGAGATCGGGCAGTTCCTCACCGAGTTCGAGACCGACGAGGACCGCGAGAAGTTCAGCGGCGGCAACGCCCGCCGCCTGTTCGGCATCGAGCCCTGACGGGAGGACGGACCGGTGGACCCGGCCCTCCGGCACGTCCACGGCCGGTGTCTCGAGCTCATCGACGCGCACCGGTTCGGCGAGCTCGGCGGTCTGGTGCACGAGACCGTCACGGTCGACGGGCAGGACGTCGGCCGGGACACCCACGCGGGCGGGACGGTCGAGGACACCGCGGCCATCCCGGACCTGCACTGGTCGGCCGCGGAGGTCCTCGCGGACGGGGAGACGGTGCCCGTCCGCTACGTCATCACCGGGACACCCGTGCGGCCGTGGCGCGGCATCACGCCCACGGGCCGCACGTTCGCGATGCAGGAGCTGATCTCCCACCACCTCCGGGACGGCCGGCTGAGCGCCACCTGGTCCCTCGTCGACGTGGCGGGTGCGCGGACCAGCTCGCCGCCGCCATCTCCTGGATCGGACGAGTGTCCGGACCGGACGAGTGTCTGAACCGGACGAGTGTCTGAACCGGACGACTGTGCCGTCCCCACCCGAGGAGACCCCGTGCCCGACCCGCTGTTCCGCTCCACCGCCGCCGACCTGGCCGACCTGCGCGCCCGACTGCGGGGCACCCGGTGGCCGGCGCGCTGGCCGGGCGCCGGCTGGGAGATCGGCACCGACACCGACACCGTGCGGCGACTCGCCGACACCTGGGCCACCGGCTACGACTGGCCGGCCCACGAGGCGGAGATCGGCGCCCTGCCGTGGCACACCGCCGACATCGGCGGCACTCCCCTGTCCTACCTGGTGTTCCCGGGCGAGACCCCGGGCGCGCTCCCCCTGGTCCTGACCAACGGCTGGCCGAGCTCGTTCCTGGAGCTGGTCGGGCTCGCCCGCCGCCTCGCCGCGCCGTCCCGTCACGGCGGGGACGCCGCCGACGCGTGCACCGTCGTCGTCCCGGTGCTGCCCGGCTTCCCCGGTTCCCCGCAGCGTCCCGCGCTGCCCGCGGACCTGCCCACCCAGGAGCTCTGGCACCGGCTGCTGCGCGAGGAGCTCGGTTTCGACCGCTACGCCGCCCACGGCGGTGACCTCGGGGCCGGCACCACGACCCTGCTCGCGGCGGCGCATCCCGAGGAGCTCGCGGGGATCCACCTGTTGGCGGTGGCCGACCCCGTCGACGTGGTCCCCGCCACGGTCACCCCCGCCGAGCAGGCCTACCTGGACGAGGTCGCGACCTGGCACGCCGAGGAGGGGGCGTACGAACACCAGCAGTCCACCCGGCCGATGACCCTCGCCCACGCCCTGTCCGACTCCCCCGTCGGGCTGCTCGCCTGGATCGTCGAGAAGTACCGCGCGTGGAGCGACTGCGGCGGTGACCTGGCGCGGTCCTTCGACGACGACTTCCTGCTGACGCAGGCTTCTCTGTACTGGTTCACGAACGGCATCGGGACGTCGCTTCGGCCCTACTGGGAGCACGGCCGTGACGGCGCCGCCGGAGTCGGTCGGATCGAGGTGCCCACCGCGGTCGCGCTCTTCCCCGCCGACCTCGTCCACCCCCCGCGCAGCTGGGTCGACCGCACCTACCGCGTCACCCGGTACACCGTCATGCCCCGCGGCGGGCACTTCGCGGCCCACGAGGAGACCGCGCTGCTCGCCGACGACATCACCGCGTTCCTGCGGACGGTCCGCTGAACGGCCTCTCCCGCTCTCCAGCGACCCAGCCACACCCAGGCGGTCGCCACCTCGCGGCCGCGCGGCGTCGGCAGCGGCTCGGCCGGCCGCTGTGGGGTACTCGTCCGGGGGGCGCGGTCGGTCAGCGGGGACCGAGCCCGGTGGTCCCGTCGAGCAGCTCGCGGGCGACGTCGAGGTGCCCGGCGTGGCGCGCGGTCTCCTCGATCAGGTGCAGCACGATCCAGCGCAGGTCGGGCACGTCGTCGACCTGGCCGTCCCACACGTGCTGCCCGACCGGCGGCGTCGACAGGGGGGTCGTGGTCAGCAGGGCGTCCGTGCACGCGCCCTGCTCGCGGTAGAAGGCGAACACGGCCGCCGGCGACCGGCCCGTCGTGAACGGCGCGTCCTCGTCCTCGGTCGGCTCCTCGGGTCCGTCCGGCTCGTCCGCCCAGGGCAACGGCGGCGCCGACCCGGTGGCGACCTCGCCGGACCAGTGGCGCTCGGCGTGCCCGAGGTGCTCGACCACCCCGAGCGGGGTCCAGCCCGAGGGCAGCACCGCCGTGTTCAGCGCGGCGTCGTCGAGGCCCGCGACGACCGCGAGGACGACCTCGCGCTGAGCCCGCAGGAAGCCCAGCAGGGCGGCCGTCTCCGCGTCGGTGTCGGTGTCCGTCATGGCGACGCATCATGCTCGGCCCGGGTGACCGGTGCGGCCCGCCCGCGGTTCTCGGCTGGTGACCGGTGATCGGGGCCGGCGTGTGGGTCGGCCAGGATGGCGCGGTGTCCGCGCCCACCGTGACCCCGCTCCCCGCCGACTCTTCCGCGACCCCCGCCGACCGGCCCGCACCCGAGACCGCCCTCGCGGGACGGGACGAACCCTGGTGGAAGTCCGCCGTCGTCTACCAGGTGTACCCGCGGAGCTTCGCGGACTCCGACGGCGACGGCATCGGGGACATCCCCGGGATCACCGCGAAGGTCGGCTACCTCGCCGACCTCGGGGTCGACGTCATCTGGCTGTCGCCGGTCTACGCCTCGCCGCAGGACGACAACGGCTACGACATCAGCGACTACCAGGCCATCGACCCGGTGTTCGGCACCCTCGACGACTTCGACACGCTCCTCGCCGCGGTGCACGACCGGGGCATGAAGCTCGTCATGGACCTCGTGGTCAACCACACCTCCGACGAGCACCCGTGGTTCGCGGGGTCCCGGTCGAGCACCACCGATCCCAGGCGGGACTGGTACTGGTGGCGGTCCGCCCGTCCCGGCGCGGTCGCGGGCGAGCCCGGCGCCGAACCCAACAACTGGGGCTCCTTCTTCTCCCAGCCGGCCTGGACTCTCGACGAGGCGACCGGGGAGTACTACCTGCACCTCTTCTCCCGCAAGCAGCCGGACCTCAACTGGGAGAACCCCGAGGTCCGCGAGGCCGTGTACGCGATGATGCGGTGGTGGCTGGACCGGGGGGTCGACGGCTTCCGCATGGACGTCATCAACATGATCTCCAAGGACCCGGCACTGCCCGATGGTTCCGTCCCGGCCGGGGCGTTCTTCGGCCGCGGTGACGCGTCCTACATCGACGGGCCGCGGATCCACGAGTTCCTCCAGGAGATGCACCGCGAGGTGTTCGCCGGTCGGCCGCGGCCGCTGCTCACCGTCGGGGAGATGCCGGGCGTCACCGTCGAGGACGGGGTGCTGTTCACCGATCCCACCCGCGGGGAGGTCGACATGGTGTTCCAGTTCGAGCACGTCTCCCTGGGCCGGGTGCCCGGCGGCGGCACCGGCAAGTTCGACTCCGGCCCGGTGCGCCTGACCGAGCTGAAGGCGTCCCTCGGGCGGTGGCAGACCGGGCTGGCCGAGCGGGGGTGGAACAGCCTCTACCTCGGCAACCACGACCAGCCGAGGTCGCTGTCCCGGTTCGGCGACGACGGGGTGCACCGGGTCGCCTCGGCCACGATGCTGGCCACCGTGCTGCACCTGCACCGCGGGACGCCGTACGTCTACCAGGGCGACGAGCTGGGGATGGTCAACGCCCCCTTCGCGGCGCTCACCGACTTCCGCGACATCGAGAGCCTCAACCACCACGCCGTCGCCGTCGCGGCCGGGCTGGACCCGGCCGTCGTGCTGGAGGGGCTGCGGACGATGAGCCGGGACAACGCCCGCACGCCGATGCCCTGGGACGGCACCCCCGGTGCCGGGTTCACCTCCGGCGTGCCCTGGCTGCCGGTGAACCCCGACCACGTCGAGGTGAACGCCGCGGCGCAGACCGGTGACCCCCGGTCGGTGTGGAGCCACTACCGGGCGCTGATCGCCCTGCGGCACACCGTCCCGGTCGTGGCCCTCGGGGACTTCACGATGGTCCTGCCCGACGACGAGACCGTGTACGCGTTCACCCGCCGCCTCGACGGGGTCGAGCTCCTCGTGGTCGGCAACTTCTCCGGCGACGACGCGGTGGCCGCCGTGCCGGACGCCGTCGCCTGGGCCGGCGCCGAGCTCCTGCTCGGCAACCTCGCCCACCCGGAGCCGGCCGCCGACGCGACCGCTGCCGGTACCGCCGCGGCGATCGTCCTGCGCCCGTGGGAGGCGCGGGTGTACCGCCGCCGGGTCGACTGATCGCCAGGAGCCGGCTGGACCGGAGTGTGCGCGGGCGGCGAATCCCGCCGACGGCGTGCCAGCATGGACGCGACGGGTCCGGTCGGCCGGGCGCCCACAGGTCCACGGAGGTCGTCGTGTCCCAGCACCCCGGTGTCGCTCGCCGTGCGCTGTCCTCGGTGTGGCGGACGGTCCAGTGGATCCACACCGGCGAGGCCGACATGCAGGCGGTGTACGGCGCCAACCCGAACGCGCTCACCCCGGCCGAGACCATCGGGTCGGCGGCCCTGAACACCGTCGGGCTGTTCGCCGCGTCGGGTTCCTGAGCTTCTCCGCAGGATCACGGATGGGTGGACCCGGGCGCCTCGCGCGCCGGTCCGCCGCTCTTTACTATCAGCGGAATGACAACTGAAGCCCACTCCCCCGGGCGGGCGGGCCCCGACCGTGACGGTGACCCGGGCCGATCGGGCATCCTGGCCGACGTGACCGTCCTCCTGCTGCCCGCGACGGCCACGGCGTGACCGCCGCCGGGCTGGTCGCCGCGTTCAACCCCCTCGACGCGACGGGCTACCTGCAATCCGCGGGCGCGCTGGCCGTGCTCCTCGTGATCTTCGCGGAGACCGGGCTGCTCATCGGCTTCTTCCTGCCCGGGGACAGCCTGCTGTTCACCGCCGGCCTGCTGTGCTCGCGGACGGTCAACGGCACCCACCTCTCCCTCGCGACGGTGCTCCCGGCCGCGGTCATCGGCGCCCTGCTCGGGGCGGAGGTCGGCTGGCTCATCGGCCGCCGGGCCGGTCCGACGCTCCTGGCCACCCGCCACAAGACCCTCAAGCGCGGCCTCGAGCGCGCGAGCGGCATCCTCGAGCGGTACGGGGTCGGCAAGGCTCTCGTCCTGGCCCGGTTCATCCCGGTCGTGCGGACGGTCATGAACCCCCTGGCCGGGGTCGCCGGCGTCCCGGCCGGGCAGTTCCTCCGGTGGAACGTCGTCGGCGGCATCCCGTGGTCGGCGGGCGTCACGCTCCTCGGGTACGTCCTCGGCTCCCGCATCCCCAGCATCGACCGCTACCTGCTGCCGATCATCGCGGTGGTGATCGTGGTCTCCCTCGTGCCCGTCATCCTCGAGCTGCTCCGCGAACGCCGCCGGAGCCAGGTGTAACGCCGGTGCTGACCAGCCTCGTCGACCGGATCCTGAACCTCCCGGCCGGGTGGGTCTACACGGTCGTCGGCCTGCTCGTCTTCGTCGAGGACGCCCTGTTCGTGGGGTTCGTCATCCCCGGGGAGACCGCGGCCGTGCTGGGCGGGGTGGTGGCCAGCCGGGGCCACGTGAACGTGGTCGTGGTGGCCGCGATCGTCGTGGTGGCGGCGATCGTCGGGGACCAGGTCGGCTTCACCGTCGGGGAGCACTTCGGCCCGCGGCTGCTGGACAGCCGGTTCCTGCGGGCGCGGCGCCCGCAGCTGGCCAGGGCCCAGGACTTCCTGGCCCGGCGCGGGGGCGCCGCCGTGTTCGGCGGCCGCTTCCTCGCGTTCTTCCGTGCGGTCATGCCCGCGTTGTCGGGCATGTCGGGCATGCACCGCTTCCGGAGGTTCCTGCCCTGGAACGCGGCCGGCGGCCTGGTGTGGGGCGTCGGGTACGTCCTGCTGGGCTACCTGGCCGGGAACTCCTACGCGCGGGTCGAGAAGCTGCTGGGCCGCGGTTTCGCGATCATCGCGGTGGTCGTCGTGGTCGCGCTGGTGATCGGCTGGCGGATCAGGGGCCACCGCGCCGAGGCCCGGTCGGACGAGGCGGACTGATCGCGCGGGCGGTCAGACCGGTCCGGCCATCCCGTGGGGGCCGTCGTCGGGGGCGTCGCCGATGCCGACCGGCCGACCCGCGTCGGCGAGCTGGGGGTTGTCCCGCAGCCGCTGGAGCAGCCAGTACGCCTGCCCGATGTCGTCGCCCCGGCAGAGGAGCACGTAGCGCTGGGCGACCATCTGGGTGACCGAGCTGAAGTCGCGGCGACCGCCGGTGAGGGCGAAGGACACGACCCCGAGCAGGATGCCGAACGCGGCCCCGAGCACCACGGCCGCGATGACCACGCCGAAGCTGCCGTCGTTGGCGAACAGGGTCAGGACGATGCCGAAGAACAGGCCGAGCCAGGCGCCCGACCCGGCGCCGGCGATCGCGACCTTCGCGTAGGTCAGGCGGCCCGTGACCCGTTCCACCATCTGGAGGTCCTCGCCGACCACGGTGATGTGCTCGACCGCGAAGTGCTGGTCGGACAGGTGGTCGACCGCCCGCTGGGCCGCCTCGTAGGTGGCGTAGGACGCGATCCGCTGCCCGGACGGGGGCGTCGGGAGCATCCCCCGGGTGGTGCGGGCCTGGCCCAGCTGCATGCTCATGACCCCGATTCTCCCAGGTCCGTCGGCCCGTTGCTGAGAGGAGGCGGTGGTTCGGGGGCAGGATGGTGCGGGTGAGCAGCCTGGAGACGGCTGATCCCCCCGACCCCGGGGCGGCCCCGTCGACGAACGAGGACCTCCTCGTCCGCAGCGCCCGCGGCGACGAGCAGGCCTTCGCGACCCTCTACGACCGACTCTCCCCGGTGGTGTTCGGCATCATCCGCCGGGTGCTGCGCGACCCGGCGCAGAGCGAGGAGGTCATGCAGGAGGTGCTGCTCGAGGTGTGGCGGACCGCGGCCCGCTACGACCGGACCCGGGCCTCGGCGCAGACCTGGGCGCTGACCATCGCCCACCGCCGGGCCATCGACCGGGTCCGCTCGGAGCAGGCGGCGAGCGACCGCGAGGTCCGCGTCGGGCAGCGGGCCGGGGACACCTCCCACGACGAGGTCGTCGAGACGGTCGTCGGCAACCTCGAGCGGGAACGGGTCCGGCGGTGCCTGGAGACCCTCACCGACATCCAGCGCGAGTCCATCACGCTCGCCTACTACTCCGGGTACACCTACCGGGAGGTCTCCGGGGTCCTCGGGGTCCCGCTGCCCACCGTGAAGACCCGGATGCGCGACGGCCTGATCCGGCTTCGCGACTGTGTCGGGAGCGGCTGACGTGACGTTCATCGTGTCCCCCTTGTTCCCGACATCCGAGATGTCGGACGCCGACCACCCGTCCGGTGCCCGCGCGGTGTCGAACCGTCCGGTGCAGGAGAACCGGCGTGGCTGAGGACGAGGTGGACGACGACATGACCCGCGAGCTGACGACCCTCGCGGCGGCCTATGCCCTCGACGCCGTGTCCGACGACGAGCGGACCCTGGTCGAGTCTCAGCTGCCGGGTCGCGACGAGCTCGCCCGCGAGATCGAGGACCTCCGTGCGGTCGCGGCCCTGCTGGCCGAGCCGGTGACCGCGGCGCCCCCGGCCCGGGTGCGGACCTCGGTGCTGGCCCAGCTGTCCCAGGTGCGCCAGCTCCCGCCGGAGGTCGAGGTCGGGTTCGCCGGCGAGCGTCCGGCGACCGTTCCCGTCGTGCACGCCCCCGCGGCCCCGACCGGCGCCGTGCTCCCCGCCGGCGTCGGTGACCTCGCCGGGCGCCGGGCGCGCCACGCCGAGCGGGCGCGCCGCACGAACGGCTGGCGGCAGTCGGTCGCGATCGCCCTCGTCGCCGCGGCGGTCGCCGTCGGTGCCGTGTTCACCGTCCAGGGGGGCACCTTCCGGTCGCGGACGTCCACGGCGGACACGAGCCTCAGCCAGGTC
>CAXSIB010000065.1:0-11834 GCA_964237095.1 uncultured Actinomycetales bacterium | reverse complement strand
GAGCTGTCAACAGTTTGTCCGGACAAAGAAGGCTCGCGCCCGGGGGTGCGCCCTACCCTGTCGGCCATGGCGCCGGTGACCGCTCACGGGCCGGCGCGCCCGGACCACCCGGAGCGCCCGGAGCCGGTCCTGCTCGACGTCCCGCTCGACCGAGACGGCCCCGTCCCGCTCTACCACCAGGTCGCGGCGGCGATCGAGGCCGCGATCACCGACGGCCGGCTCCGGCCGGGTGACCGCCTCGAGACCGAGCTGGCGCTGACCGCGCGCCTCGGCCTGGCCCGCCCCACGGTGCGCCAGGCCATCCACGAGCTGGTGGCGCGGGGGCTGCTGGCGCGCAAGCAGGGCGTCGGGACCCAGGTCGTGCACTCCCAGCTCCGCCGCGACACCCGGCAGATGAGCCTGAACGACGACCTCACCCGCAGCGGCCGGAACCCGTCGACGCGGCTGCTCACGTGGACCACGGGAGCGGTGGAGGCGGGGGTCCGCGACGCCCTTCGCGGCGCGCAGGGCACGTCCTCGGACGCGCCGGAGGACGCCGACTTCCTGCTGATCCGGCGGCTGCGCCTCTCCGACGACGTGCCGATCGCGATCCTGACCAACCACCTGCCCGCCCGCCTCGGCCTCCGCCGGGAGGCGGTCGAGGCCCTCGGCCTGTACGGCGCCCTCCGCGACATCGACATCGTGGTCGGGATCGCCCACCAGCGCGTCGGGGCCCGCGGGCTGACGGCGGCCGAGGCCGAGCTGTTCGGCGAGGACGAAGGCTCGCCCGGACTGACGATCGAGCGGTCGGCGTTCGACGGCAGCGGCCGCTTCGTGGAGTTCGGCCAGCACGTCTACCGGGCCTCGCACTACACCCTGGAGATGTCGATCGTCGGCTGAGCCGGACCGCCGCGGCCCGCCGGTCGCCTGCGGGGCGCGGCGCGGAACACCGCGGCCGGGTCGTTCGTCTCCTCCACAAGCGGCCGTCGGACCGCTGCGACCGTGGTCCCAGGTTCTGCACAGGGCCTGCGGGCGACAGTGGTCGAAACCAGCCCGGCAGAGGAGGATCCGTGGACGCAGACAGGTTCGACGACGTCCGACTCGCTGCCGGCGGCATCCGCGGGCGCGCCCACCAGGGCGGCCCCGTCAGCGGCGCCTCCGCGCACGTCCAGCTCGGCGAGGCGTCGCCGGGGCGGCCCCGCCGGTCGTTCACCTGGCCGTTCGGGCCGGTCGGCCGCTGCCCGGATCCCCAGCTCTTCCTGGTGATCCACGCCCCGACGTGGAGTCTGACCCGCAAGGTCGGGGCCGGCCGCGAGCGGTGGGCGAGCCTCTTCGCCGCCGCCGTCAACACCGCGGCCCGCCGCGCCGACGCCACGACGTGGTCGCCCACCCTGATCACCGCCACCGCCACCGCGGGCGACGTCGACAGCTGACCGTCCCGGTCGCGTCGCCCGTCCCGACTCCCCGACCTGCCGGGTGGTGGCGGCCGTGCGGGCTCAGTGGGCCGCGGCGGCCTTGATCGTGTCGGCCAGCCGGAGCGCGAGCGCCACGATCATCTGGGTCGGGTTGGCGTGCCCCGACGTCGGGAACACCGAGCTGCCCGCGAGGTAGAGCCCGGCCACCCCATGCACGCGGCAGTCCGCGTCGACGACACCGTGGGCCGGGTCGGCCGCCATCCGCGTCGTCCCCGTCGGGTGGGCGACGTCCACGAACGACCGCGGGAACATCGCGCGGTCGCGCACCCACTCCTCCAGGACCGGCGGCTCGAGCCCGAGGAGCGGGAACTGCTCGACGGTGAGCTCGGCCGCGCGGCGCATCGCGTGGGCGTCCTGCTCGTGCATCCGCCAGTCGATGCGCGCGAGCGGTGACCCGAAGCGGTCGCGGCGCTCGGAGAGGGTGACCCGGCTGTCGGGGTCGGGCAGCTGCTCGACCATCCCCTCGAGGGTGAGGGCGTCGATCTTGTGCGGCAGCCCGTTGTGGGTGACGAAGTAGTCCTTCAGCCCACGCACGACGAGCGGGCCGTTGGAAAGGATCAGCTTCGCGTCGCGGACCACGTGGGCGCGGCGGCGCAGGAAGCGTGAGATGGCCTCCCACGGATCCGCCGGGTTCACCATCTCGTTCACCCACACGGATGCGTTGAGCAGGCCCTCGTCGCGCTGAACGGTCGGGGACAGGCGCAGGCCGTGCTGGAAGAGGTTCGCGCCGTCCGTGCGGGACTTGAACGAGCCGAACCGCCTGAGCAGCGGACCGGCCTGGTCGAGGGCGAAGGAGGCGACCGTGCCGCGCGGGTGGTCCATGAGGTGGCGCCCGACGAGGTCGTGGTCGTTGCCCAGCCCACCCGGCGCCGTCGCCGCGTCGGAGGCGAGCAGGAGGCGGGCGTTCTCGATGCCGCCGGCGGCCACCACGACCGTCGCGGCCGGGAGGGTCCACCGCCGGTCGTCGGGCCCCGCGAACTCGACCGACTCCGCCGCCGCCCCCGACGCGCCGGCGTTGACCCGGGTCACGGTCGCCCCGGTGACGAGGGTCACGTTCGGGCCGATCCCGGGGATCAGGTGGCGCCCGAAGCGCATCGAGTCGTAGGGGTTGGCCGAGTCGCGGCTGGACTGCCAGAACATCGGCAGCATCCTCGCGGGGTCGGGTCCCAGGGCCGGCTGCTCGTGGCCGGCGAGGGCCCAGAAGCGGTCGTCGCTGAAGCCGCTGCCGACGCCGAGGCCGAGGTAGGCCGCCGAACGGTCAAGGAACGGCGTGAGGCTCTCGAGCTCGATCGGCCAGCCGGAGAGGGGGACCCAGGGGCGGACCTCGAGGTCGATCTCGTCGAACGCGGCGCAGCGCCCGGACCACGTGGTCGAGGTGCCGCCGACGATCCGGTTGCGGGCCAGCCACTGGTCGGGCACCCGGGGCCAGCCCACGTTCTCGATGTCGTCGAGGGCGTCTGCGGCCGGCTCGCGTTCCAGACCCCCGCTCTCCAGGACGGTGACGCGCAGCTTCGTGCCCGCGAGCTCGCGGGCGAGGGTGCTGCCGGCGGGCCCGGTGCCGATGACGACGACGTCGCAGTCCAGCCCGTACGGGAGTCCTTCGGCGCCGTTGAGATCGCGGGCGTCCATGACCGGCATGCGGTCTCCTCGGTCATGGTGCGGGCGTCGCGGCCGGTCCGGGTGGGGCACCCGGTCCCGGCCCGCGGCGGTGGCGCCCGGCCCGCGGGTTCGGCCGAGGCCGGGCGGGAGCGGGTCGGGTCGACGGTACCGACGATCCGATCCCCCCGGGCCCGGTCCACACCCCCCGGCGGCGCCGCCGCCACCAGCGGCACCTCGTCGACGGGCGCCGGCGGTGTCAGCGGACCGCTCGGCGACGACCCGGGACCAGACCGAGGACGTCGCCCGGTTGGCAGTCGAGGACGTCACAGATCGCTGTGAGGGTGGAGAAGCGGACCACCCGGGCGCGGTCGGTCCTGCGGACGGACAGGTTGACCACGGTGACCCCGATGCGGTCGGCGAGCTCGGTGAGGGTCATGCCCCGGTCGACCAGCCGTCGGTCGAGGGTGCGGTGGATCCGGTGCCGGTCGTCGCCGGGCACCGCAGACGAGCCCGTCGAGGTCGTCATGCAGCACCGTGCCGCGGCGCATCAGCTCGGCCAGGAAGGCCACGAGCAGACCGGTCACCAGCGAAAGCGCGGTCACCGTCACCGACAGCCCTCCGCTCGAGGCGCCGGTGCGCACGGCGAGCTCGGTGCGACACACGCTGTCCACGCCCTCCAGGCGGTCCCCCCGGCGGCGATCAGCAGGGCCACGAGACGGAGCCTGCGCACGGTGGCCCGGACGAGGACCTCCGCCCGGCGTCGATGGTGTCGATGGTGCCGATCGACGATGGCATCGATCGTCGATGGGGTCGAGAGACAGGCCCCGGACCGTCCGGGGCGGGCCCCGGTGACCACCCGGGACCGACCGGAGGGGCGACCGGGACGGGCGACCGGGGACGGGCACCATGGGGGGATGTCAGCTCAGCCGTCCCGTCCCGACGGGTGGCTGCGTCCCGTGGCGGGCACCGGTGAGGAGGTCGTCCGGGTGCGGGGGCTGTCCAAGGTGTACGGCGAGCGGCGTGCCGTCGACGGCGTGGACCTGACCGTCCACCGCGGTGAGGTCTTCGCCCTCCTCGGCCCGAACGGTGCGGGGAAGTCCACGCTCGTGGAGATCCTGGAGGGCTACCGCGCGCGGACCGGTGGCGAGGTCAGCGTCCTCGGCCACGACCCGGGCCGTCCGACGGGCCGCTGGCGGGCCCGGCTGGGGATCGTCGCGCAGACCACCACCGACCTCGCGGACCTGACGGTGTCCGAGGTCGTGCGCCACTTCGCCACCTTCTACCCGCGTCCCCGCGGGGCCGCCGACGTCATCGAGCAGGTGGGACTGACCGAGGACGCCAAGACCCGGGCCTGCGCCCTGTCCGGTGGCCGGCGGCGTCGTCTCGACGTCGCACTCGGCATCGTCGGTGACCCGGAGCTGCTGTTCCTGGACGAGCCGACCACCGGGTTCGACCCCGAGGCGCGCCGGCAGTTCTGGGGTCTGATCCAGCGCCTGGCGGTCGGGGGCACGACGATCCTCCTCACCACCCACTACCTGGACGAGGTCGAGGTCCTCGCCGACTCGGTCGCGGTGATCGCCGCCGGGAGGATCGTCGCGACCGGGACCCCCGCGGACCTCGGGGACCGGGCCGCCGCCCCCGCCACCGTCCGCTGGATCGAGGACGGCGTCGACCACGCGGAGGTGACGTCGACGCCCACCCGGTTCGTCGCCGCGCTGGCCGCGCGGTTCGGGGCGGCCGAGGTGCCCGGGCTGACCATCGGCCGGCCGACCCTGGAGGACACCTACCTCGAGCTGATGGGACAGCAGTGACCGGCCGGACGATGACGCCGCCGACGGGTGGGCCGGACACCGGGGACCGTCCGGTCGGGGTGCTGCGCGCCGGGCGGGCCCGGGTCGGGCTGGAGCTGCGGGAGGTGTCGCGCCAGCGGGACGCGCTGCTGTTCAACCTGGCGTTCCCGATCGTGTTCCTGTTCATCTTCGGTGCGGTCTTCGACAGTGAGATCGCCCCCGGGGTGTCGTTCACGCGGTACTTCACCGCCGGGATGGCCGCCTCCGGGGTCCTGCTCGTCAGCTTCCAGTCCCTGGCCATCTCCATCGCCGTCGAACGCGACAACGGGACCCTGAAGCGTCTCGAGGGGACCCCGATGCCCCGGTCGGCCTACTTCCTGGGCAAGGTCGGTCTGGTCGTGGTCACCGGCCTCGTCCAGCTCGCGGTGCTGCTGACCTGTGCGCGGCTGTTCTTCGGCGTCCCCCTGCCGGCCACGGCCGGCGCCTGGGGGACCCTCGGCTGGGTGGCCGTGCTCGGCGCCGCCGCCGGCACCCTGCTCGGGATCGCGTTCTCCAGCGTCCCGTCGTCGGGGCGGACCGCGTCGGCGGTCGTCACCCCCGTGGTCCTGATCCTGCAGTTCACCTCCGGGGTCTTCTTCGCGTTCCCGGACCTCCCGCACTGGATGCAGGACTTCGCGTCGGTGTTCCCGCTGAAGTGGATGGCCCAGGGCTTCCGCTCGGCGTTGCTGCCGGGGTCGATGGAGCAGGCGGAGGTGTCCGGGTCCTGGCAGCTCCCGACGACGGCGCTGGTGCTGGCCGCCTGGATCGTCGTCGGGCTGGTGCTGTGCCGGGCGACGTTCCGGTGGCGGCGTCGCGGCGACACCTGAACCCGCCCCGGGTGGTGTCAGCCGGCGGGTCCGCGTGAGCGGGGTGGGGTCCGGCCCGGACGGCGGCCGCGGGCGCCGGCCGGCCGGAGCGGACGAGGCGGTGGAGGGAGACCCAGTCGGCTGCGCCCAGGTCCCGCGGGAGGTCCTGCCCGGACAGGCCTTCCCGGTCCAGCCAGGTCCGGGTGGCGGCCGCACCGAGCCGTCGCCGGACGATGCCGCCGATGCCCTGTGACCGGTGACGGCGGCGTACAGGCCACCGGTCGTGGTCATCCCGCCCGTGCCCCGCTCCGGTCACCGCCGGGCCGCGGCGACATCGACACACCCCTGGACGTGGACGGTGGGGGGTCGAGGGTGTCGAGGAAGTGGTGGAACGCCCGATCGGTGCGGGTGGTGTCGCCGGTGGCGTCGAGGTCCATGAGCAGACCGCGGATGACCGCGAGGACGAGGGTGGCGAGCTCGGGGCGGGCGAGGCTGCGCAGGCCGTCCTCGAGCGGCGGCAACCAGTCGGTGGTCGCGGTGCGGCGGAAGTCGGGCCACAGCTGCTGGTCGGCGCTCTCCCGCAGCGGGCCGAACACCTGCAGGTAGGGCCGGCCGGTCGGGCCGGTCACGGTGGTCCAGGCGCGGCTGAGGGTGGCGGTGTAGAGCTCGCCGGCCCGGCTCCGCAGGAGATCGCCGAAGACGTCGAGCTGGCGCTGTCGGGCGCGGCCGAGGACCGCGCGCAGCAGGTCGTCACGGCTGCCGAAGTGGTAGATCAGCATCCGCGGCGAGGTGCCCGCGGCGGTGGCAAGGGGTTCGAGCCGGTCGGGCAGACCGTGGGCGAGGGCGTGGTCGGTACACGCATCGAGGAGTCGTTGCCTTATCTCCGGCTGCCGCTGCCTGCCCACCGCACCACCTTTTCGCGTAACCCTCGATACGTCTACCGTTGTCCACGGCAGCGGCGGACTCGGACGTGGAGGTGTGATGAGGGTCGTGTTCGTGCACGGGGCCTGCGTGCAGGACGGTGCCTGGTGGTGGCACCGCACCGCTGACCTGCTGCTCGAGGCGGGGATCCGGAGCACGAGTCCGCCGCTGCCGAGCTGCGGCGAGGGCGGCCGACCGGCCGGCGCCGGGGGGCCGGGGCTGCCCGAGGACGTCGCCGCCGTCCGGCAGGTCCTGCAGGACAGCGACGAGTCGACCGTGGTGGTGGCCCACAGCTACGGCGGGATCGTCACCGCGGAGGCGGCAGCCGAGGTCACCTCGGTCCGCCACCTGGTGCTGGTCTCCAGCTACCTGCCCGAGGTCGGGCAGAGCCTCGCCGACTTCAGCGACGACGCACCGGCCCCGTTCCTCGACGTCGACCCCGACCGGGGCACGTTTGGTGTCCGCCCGGAACTCCTCGTGGAGACCTTCCTGCAGGACTGCGATCCCGACACCCAGGCCCGGGCGGTGGACCACCTCGCGCGGCAGAACCTCCAGGTGACGCGGCAATCCGTCGGCGCGGCGGCCTGGCAGCAGGTGCCCACGACCTACCTCGTCTGCACCCAGGACCGCGGAACCCCCGCGCGACGCCAACGCGACTTCGCCCGCAACGCCGGCACCGCCGTCGAGCTCGACACCGGCCACCACCCGTTCCTGTCCCAACCCGACGCCGTCCGAGACCTGCTCCTGGACCTGTGACCACACCGATCCGCCCAGCAGGACTGCGGATCCCCGGCAGTACCTTCGATGCCGCGGGGTCGCCCCGGACACACCACCCTGCCGGGGTCCGACACCACCGGTGTCAGGCCGCATCTGAAGGCAACCCGACCATCACCCGTTCCCCGTGGCGGCCTGTCATGCGTAACCACGCTTATCCACCACAGGTGGATCGGTCCCCCGGATGGTGACGGCGGCCGTTCGGAGCGGCCCGGGGTGGCCCGCGAGCGCGCTCCAAGCGCCGTAGGATTCTGTACCTTCTGGGGATGGTGTGGGCCTGGAGGGCTGTGCTGGTCGTGGCCGTCGGATCCGTGGCCTCCTGCGGCGGGACCTCAGCCGTCGTCAGCCCCGGTGTGGACAGCACGCCGTCCCGTTCGGTTGCGGTGGACGTCGCTCCGGCCGAGGTCGGCGCGCTCCTGTTGACCTTCTCCGGGCATCCGTCGGCGGCACAGGCCGCCGGTCTCGGCCGTCAGATCCTCACCGACCACCGGCGAGCGTTCCCGGCCAACGCCGTCTACACCGCGGGTCCGGCCCACACCACGATGGTGGTGACCCTCGTACCCGGTCTGTCCACCCGACAGGTTCAGTCCCTCATCGACGCCGTACGAACATCGCCCGTGGTGCAGTCGATCGTGGAGATCGCCGATGACCAGGCCGGGGAGTCAGCAGGGAAGACAGGCTGACACCCGCTCAGGTGAGCCGGTCGGCGCGTGACGGCAGGGTGCTGTGCGTCAGCGGCCGGGATGCTCAGGTGGTGGTGGGCTACTCCCTGGCTGCTCGTGGATCGGGTCGAGCTTCCACCTCCTCGTCCTCCCGGCACCCGGCCCCACTTTGCGGCCCACGAAACATGATCACGCTCATCCACCACAAAGGGGCCGGTCTCCCTTGTGCTCGACTGTGATGTCGAGCTGACAAGGAGGCGTCGCCGGGCGATGGTGCTTGGCGAGCCCCCTGAGCCGGCGCGATGCGCCGGTGACCGAGACCGCCGCCGGGACGACGTGCTCGCCGACGCCCTGGTCGTCGTCGACGCGCAGGTCGGGTTCCTGACCGGCGACCTCGCGGTGCCCGCGGCAGCCTCCGTGTCCACCGCCCTCGGCGAGCTGCTCGACCGGGCCCGCCGTGGCGGAGCACTCGTGGTGCACCTGCAACGACACCGACTGGCGGGACGTATGGAACCGGCCGACGGCCGTTGGCGTCCCAGAGTGGTGACGACGACGCGCGGCCCCGCCCAGTGGATCGCCGCCGTCCTCTTACTGGGGTCGACGGCCACCGGCTGTGCCGCGGGCGGACCCGCGTCGATCGGCCCCGCCGCCACCGTCAGCCCTCGACTGTCGAGGTCCGCGGCCACCACCTCCGCCAGTCGGCCGGGTCAGGCCGCGCCGGCCGGTGTCCGCCAGTCGTCCTGCAAACCGCCGGCCGGCCCATCGCCTTCACCACGGCCCTCCGTTCCGGCCAGCCGCCCGGCCAGCCCCGTTCCTGGGGCTCCCCCGACCGGGCTCCGGCCCACCGGAGGACTCCGCACCCGCGAGGAGAAGGAGGAACGGGTGGAGGCCGTCGCTGAGGCCTTGACCGAGTTGGTCACGGCTCACGGCGAGACCGGGCTCACCGGTCTCAGCGTCGGGGTGGAGGCCGTCCGGGTCGACGTCTACTGGTGCGGGCCGGTACCCGCGTTCCTCCGGCGAGCCGCCGGGCACGCCGGCGCCCGGGTCGTGTTCCACTCCGTCCCTTACTCCGCCGAGCAGCTGTCGTCGGTGATCGACCAGGTCATGAGTTCCGGTTTGACGGCAGCCAAGTCGTTGACGAGACAGCTGCGTGCGATGGGGGTCACGGTGTACAGCGGCGGCAGGTCCCCCGGCTACACCGAGGCCGCGTTCACCGTCGGGATCAGCCCCGGCCGGCCGGTGGCGGCCACTCTGAACCGGGCCGAGAAGCTCATCACCGACACCACCGGCATCCGGTGCAGCGTCATCGTCGGGCCACGGGCCATCGCGATGTGACTCGGCTGAACGAGCGAGGCCGACCACCAGGACGGCGACCATGCATAGCAACGGGTCATGCAGCATGGTCGGGACGTGCCTCGCAATTCCTAGACGATCTCTTACCCAATTGTGGGGTCGACGCGCGCTACGCGCGCCTGTGGTTGGATCGCCGCTCGTTGTGTGCGTTACGTCTACCTCTGCTGGCGGTGCTGGTGCACGAAGCGTGAAACGGTGACGTAGACGGTACTGCCGAGTAGGGCGGCCCCGGTGAAGGCGAAGGCCACTGGAAGGTCGGTCGCGTTCCGCCCCGCCACCGACCGCCGATCCCCACCCGATCACCGCCCGGCTCCGTCGGCGCATCACCAGCTGCGGCAGCTCACCTACACCGACCAGGTCGCCACCCCCACCACCAGCCCGTCACCCGGCGCAGCAGGTGACCCGAACGCCGGGACCCTGCAGACCCTCTCGACCACCCTCACCCTCACCCGCTTCGGGGTACCGGCCGCGGTCACCGCTCCCCCGGTCAGCTCACCGGCCCCGTGATCAGTCATCTCTGTCTCCTGCGCGCCACTGAGGCGTACCAGCGCGCGGCCGACACCCGAAGCGCGGTCAAGCGGGCACCCTGACCCATCCGGCGGTGGCCTACCGAGCGGCCCGAGGCTGGTCAGCTCGTCGGGTCCGACGTCCTGCCTGGGCCGATCAGTGGGCCAGATGAGGGAACCGGTGACGGGTCTGTGCGCTCATCAGGGTGTGACATCGGCCGACACCACGGAGGCGCCCGTCGTGGGGGACGACCGGCTGGACCCGACGGGCGGCGGGTTCGACGCGGTGTACGCGGCCCTGTGGACGCCGATCGCTCGGTTCGCCCACCTCGTGACGGGGTCGAAGTCGGTCGGTGAGGACCTCGCGCAGGAGGCGTTCCTCGGCCTATACAAGCACTTCGACCGGGTCGAGCACCCCCAGGCCTACCTGCGGCGCAGCATCGTCAACGCCGCGACCAAGTACCGCCGCCGCGCGCTGCGGGAGGCGGGCACCCTCACCGAGGCCCGCGAACCGGTCCAGCTGCCCCCCGAGGTCGACCACGGCTGGGCCCTGATCGCCCGGCTCCCGCCCCGCCAGCGCGCCGTGCTCGTCCTCCGCTTCTACAACGACCTCCCCGAAGCCGAGATCGCCCAGCTGCTGGGCTGCCGGCCCGGGACCGTGAAGTCCCTGTGCGCGCGCGCCCTCGACCGTCTCCGGAAGGACCTGTCATGAGCATCGACATCGAGACCTGGGTCCGCGACACCCTCCACACCGTCGACGCCGCCACCACGGTCTCCCCTCCGCCGGCGTTGAGCCCGGAGCTCCCGCCGGTGCGGCACCCGGTCCGTCGGGTCGTGCTCGGCGGGTTCGCGGTCGCCGCCACGGGAACCGCGGTCGCCGCCGTCCTCGGATCCCGGACGGTCACCTCCCCCGCGGAGGCCGCGGCCCGGACGGCGTTGCGCCGCGCCGCCCGCCAGGTCGCGACCGTCCCCTTCACCGCCCCACGACCCGACCAGTACCTCTACGTCAGGACCGTCGGACAGTCCTCGTTCGCCACCTCGGGCAGCAACTACTACCTCATGTACCTGCAGGACAGCGTCGACGAGACCTGGGAGCCCGTCGACCCCGCCCGGACCGCCACCACCCGGTCCGTCCTTGGCGCCCGGACCTTCCTACGCCCCGGCGACGAAGCCGCCCTCCGCCGTCGCGGCGAGCTCCCCCGGATATCCGGACCGGAGGTCGCTCACCTGCCGCCGCACACCTACGGCAACCACTTCACCGGTCCGTCATGGCCGTTCCTCGCGTCGCTGCCCACCGACCCCGCCACCCTCTACGACCGGGTCGAGTCCTACTCCGGAGGAGGTGGACCGTCCCTGCACGAGGAGATGCTCACCACGATCAGCGACGCCTTGAAGTACTCCGTCGCTCCGCCCGCTCTCGTCGCGGCGTTCTACGAGGTCGCGGCCCGAGTCCCCGGGGTGCAGCTCATCTCAGAGGCGGTCGACTTCAGTGGCCGCCGGGGAGTGGCCGTTGCCATCGCCGGCGGCACCTACCGCCAAGAGCTCGTCTTCGACGACACCACCGGCACCTTCCTCGGGACCCGCACGATCAGCACCCGGGCCCTGCAGGGCTACCCCGCCGGGCTCGTGTGGGGAAGTGAGGCCACCACCAGCCGGGTCGTCGACGCGATCTTCGACCGCTGACCATCCGCCCCGACCACCGGCCGGTCACCTTTCGTTGGTGCCACCGGTGCGGCCGGTGGAGAACCACCCGTCATCCAGTTCGGGTGGGGCGGTCCCCCGGCGGGACGCCGGACGGTCGACAGACGCCGGCCTGTGAGACTGGGCTGGTCCCGCTATCGGCCTTCGGATGCGGTCACCGGCGGTGTCCGCGACCACACATCACCGACCGGTCCGTTCGGGAGGTCGGCCACACCCCCGCGGCGAGACC
>CAXSIB010000064.1:0-11892 GCA_964237095.1 uncultured Actinomycetales bacterium | reverse complement strand
CAACCAGAGGATCACGCAGCAGCCGCCGAACACCACGCCCAAGGACTTGACCGTCACCACGGCACTGTCCGCTGCGCAGCAGCACCCAGGTAGCGTCATCTGACCGTCGAGCCAGGTGCGCGTACCGTCCAGGAGCGGGGCCGGTCCCGCCGCGGGAGGATCTGTGCGCGACGAAACCGCACGTGATCGCCCGACCGCCGGCCTGATCGGACGCGGTGAGGAACTCAGCGCCCTCCATGCCTTCCTGGACCGGAGCGCGACCAGCGGCGCCGCACTGCTGCTGACCGGCCCGCCCGGGGTCGGCAAGACGGCGCTGCTCGAGGCGACCGCCGCGGTCGCCGCGCGCACCGGCACGCGCGTCCTGCAGGCCGGCGGAGCGCAGTTCGAGGCGGAACTGAGCTTCGCCGGGCTCAACCAGGTCCTGCTGCCCCTGGCCGACGGCCTCGACGCACTCGCACCGGCCCAACGCAGCGGGCTGTCGGTGGCCCTCGGTCTCGACACCGGCCCGCCCGCGGACCGCCTCGTGCTCGCCACCGCCGTGCTGTCGCTGCTGCGGCAGGCCGCCATCGACCAGCCCCTGCTGCTCGTCGTCGACGACCTGCAGTGGATCGACCGGGCCAGCGCCGCCGTCCTCGGGATCGTCGCCCGGCGCCTGGCCACCACCCGGGTGGCCCTGCTCGCCGCGCAGCGCACCGACGACGAGAGCTTCTTCGAGGCGGCGGGCATCGCGACGATGACCGTCGGGCCGCTCAGCGCCGCCAGTGCGGTCAGCCTGGTCGACGAGCGCCACCCGGGCCTCCCACCCGGGGTTCGCGACCGTGTCCTCATCGACGCGGGCGGGGTCCCCCTGGCGCTGCTCGAGCTGCCCCTCGAGCTGAGCAGAGCCCAGCTCTCGGCCCACGAGACGCTGCCCACCACCCTGCCGCTGAGCCGGCACCTCCAGACGGTGTTCGCCGCCCGCGTCGCGGGGTTGCCCGAGCGCACCCGCCGGCTGCTGCTGCTGGCTGCGCTGGACGGCAGCGGTGACCTCCGCGTCACCCGCAGCGTCGTCGCCGACGGCGCCGGCACCGCCGACGGGATCGACGGGGTCGACGATCTGGCCCCCGCGGAGCGGGCCCGGCTGCTGGCCGTGGACTCCTCGGGACAGAAGCTCGTCTTCGGCCATCCGCTCATCCGGGCGGCGGTCGTCGCGGCGGCCACCGCGGGTGAACGCCGGGCCGCGCACCGCGCGCTCGCCGAGCTGTTCACTGCCGACCCCGACCTCTGCACGTGGCATCTGACCGAGGCGGCGCTCGGCCCCGACGAAGGAGTCGCCGCGCAGGCCGAGGCCGCCGCCTACCGGGTGCTGCAACGGGGCGACGCGGCCGCCGCGGTCCGCGCCCTGGTCCGGGCCGCCGAGCTCAGCCCGCCCGGCCCGACCCGGGCCCGCCGCCTCGGCGCCGCCGCCTACGTCGGGGCCAGTGACGTCGGCGTCCTGGCCGACAGCGCCGCCCTGCTGCGCCGCGCCCGCGACGCCGACCCCGGCCAGGAGGACTCCCTGACCCTGGCCGTCGCGGCGGCCTTCCTCCTGGTCAACAGCGACGTCGACATCGACACCACCCACCGGCTGCTGGTCGCGGCGCTGGACGCCCACCCCGCCGGGGGCGCCGACCACGTCGTGGAGGAGGCGCTGTTCACCCTGTCGATGCTGTGCTTCAACAGCGCCCGCCCCGACTGGTGGGCACCACTACAGGCCGCCGTGGTGCGCCACCGCGCCACCCTCGCGCCGACGCTGATCATGATGGCCGCCACCGTGGCCCCCCCGGCCCGGGTGACCGGTGACGTCCTCGAGCAGATCGACCGCGCCGTCGCGGACCTGCCCCGGCACCCGGACTTCGTGCACGTGGTGCGCGTGTTCTTCGCGGCCACCTACGTCGACCGGGTCGACGGCTGCCGCGCCGCCCTGCTGCGGGTCATCAGCGACAGCGGCGGGGACGAGCGGTCGGTGCCGGCGTTCAGCGCGATGGTCTTCGTCTCCGTCGCGGAGTTCGCCACCGGGCGCTGGGCTGACGCCCGACACCACGCCGACCGCGGCGTGGAACGGGCCGACCGGTACGGATACACGATGCTGCGCTGGGCCGGCTGGTACGTGCAGGCCCTCCTCGCCGCCGCCCGGGGCGAGACCGCCGAGACCGAGGCGGTCCTCGCCCGGATGGGCCAGTGGGCCCTGCCCCGCGGGGTCCTGGTGGTCAAGCGGTACATCGCCCACGTCGCGGGCCTGGCCGCGCTCGGCCGCGGGGACTACGACATCGCCTTCCACGCGTGCGCGTCGATCAGCCCGCCCGGGACCTTCGCCTCCCACGAGCCATTCGCCCTGTGGGTCGTGCTCGACCTGGTCGAGGCCGCCGAGCGCAGCGGGCGCCACGACGCCGCGCTCGCCCACGTCGCGGCGGCGCAGGCGGCCGGAATCGCGGCGATCTCCTCCCGCCTCGCCCTGCACTGTGCGGCCGCCGCTGCGCTCGTCGCCCCCGACGACGAGGCCCCGGCGCGCTTCGAGCAGGCCCTGGGCACCCCCGACGCCGAACGGTGGCCGTTCGACCTCGCCCGCGTCGAACTCGCCTACGGCGAGTACCTGCGCCGCGCCCGTGCCACCACCGCGTCCCGGGTCCACCTGTCCGCCGCCCTCGCCGTCTTCGACCGCCTGGATGCCCGGCCGTGGCGTGACCGGACGACAGCCGAGCTGCTGGCGACCGGGCAGACCCGCAGGTCGCTGGAGGCCGAGGATCCCTCGGCGCTGACCCCGCAGGAGCAGGAGATCGCGCTGCTCGCCGCGACCGGCCTGACGAATCGGCAGATCGGGGAACACCTCCACCTGTCCCCGCGCACCGTCAGCGCCCACCTCTACCGCGTGTTCCCCAAGGTGGGGGTGACCGCCCGTGCCGGGCTGCGCGACGCTCTGTCGGCCCGGCCACCCGCCGCCCCTGGCACGCCGAGGTCATCTGGCTGATGTGAGCACGGCCGGTGCGGCGGCAACCTCGGTGGCACCACGACCCGAGGAGCCCGGATGGTCACACGACGCGTCCCACCGAACGTGTTCGGCATTAGTTTCGGCCTGGCCGGGCTGGCCACGACCTGGCGGGTCGCCACCGACGCCGACCTGGCCCCGCCGTGGCCGAGCACCGTCCTCGTCGTGATCGCCGCGGCCGTCTGGCTCGTGTCGCTCACCCGCTACCTCAAATTCGCCCGACACTCCGTCGGCACGCTCCAGCGGGACCTGCACGACATGACCGTCGGCCCGTTCCTGTCCCTGGCGCTCATCACGCCGATGCTGCTGGCCGCAGACGGCGCCACCCTGCTGTCGCGACCGGTGGCCCGGGTCGTCGTGGACTGCCTCGTCGTGCTCGTCGTGGCCCTGGGCGGCTGGTTCACCGGCACCTGGATGCGCGGCGGCACCGAGCTGGACCGCCTGCACCCCGGATACTTCCTGCCCACGGTGGCCGGCGGCCTGGTCGCCTCCGCCAGCGCCGCCGACGTCGGCCAGCCCCGCCTCGCCGAGACGATGCTCGGCCTCGGCCTGGTCTGCTGGGCGATCCTCGGCTCCCTGATCTTGGGCCGGCTGCTCTTCCGGCCGCCGCTGCCCGACGCCCTCATCCCGACCATGGCCATCGAGGTCGCGCCCGCGGCGGTCGCCACCATCGCCTACCTGACCATCGACGGCGGGCGCACCGACCTGTTCGCGGCCGGCCTCGCCGGCTACGGGCTGCTCATGGTCGCGGCCCAGGGGCCCCTGCTCCCCCGCTACCTGCGGCTCCCGTTCTCCCTCGGCACGTGGGCCTTCACCTTCTCCTGGGCGGCCGTGGCCTCCGCTGTGCTGTTGTGGCTCGACGCCGGCGGCGGCCGTGGACAGCGCGTCCTCAGCTACCTGGTCCTCGCCGCGATCACCGCCCTGGTCGGCGCCATCGCCGGACGCACCGTGCTGGCCGTGCGCGGCGGCACCCTCCTGCCCGTAGCGCCCGCCCCGGCCACGGCCGCACCCGTCCCGTCACCCGACGACCGTGCGCCCGCGCTCGTCCGGTGAGCGCCCGCCCGGTCACCCGGACGTCCCCTGCTGCCCGTGCAGTCAGCACGAGCTGTCTCAACCAAAGGAGCACCATGACCACCACCACCGCGTCCCCCGACACCGCCGCCCCGGCCGTTGTCCAGGCCTGGTTCGCCGCCCACGAGGGACAGCAGGCCGACGCCGAGCTGGACACCATGACCGACGACGTCGTGATCGTCGACCAGGACCAGACCTTCCGGGGTCGGGTCGCCGTCCAGGGCTGGATCACCGGAGCCAGCCGGGAGTACACGTACACGACCACGGTCCTGCACTCCGAGCCCGACGGGGACGCCACCGTGGTCACCGCCCGACTCGACGGCGACTTTCCCGGCGGCCGTGCCGACCTGAAGTACCGCTTCCTGCTCTCCGATGACCGGATCAGCGCCCTGACGATCAGCTCCTGACCCGATCCGAGCTCCCGGCACCCCGGTGACGGCTGCATTGCTCACTCGCGTCCCCGAGGCCGGGGGTGCCTCCGGTGTCGGGGGTGCCTCCGGTGTCGGGGGTGCCTCCGGTGTCGGGCAGGCAGGGTGGACCCGGTGCCGACCGACCAGCGGGTGACCGCGGCCCTCGCGACGACGCTCGTCCTGTGGGCGGGCGCGTTCGTCGCGATCCGCGTCGCCCTCCCGGCGTTCAGCCCCCCGGCCCTCAGCCTCGCCCGCCTCACGGTCGCCTCCGTCGTCCTGGCCGCCGTCGCCGGGGTCCGCGGGATCCGGGCCCCGGCCGCGCGCGACCTGCCCCGCATCGTCGCCGCGGGCCTGTGCGGGATGACCGCCTACCAGCTGCTGCTCAACCGCGGCGAGCGGACCGTGCTCGCCGGGGTGGCCAGCCTGCTCGTGGCCACCGCCCCCGTCGCCGCGGCCCTGCTCGCCCGGGTGTTTCTCGGTGAGCGGCTCAGTCGGCTCAGCAGGGTCGGGGTCCTGCTCGGCTTCGCGGGCGCCCTGGTCATCGCCCTCGTCCAGGGCGGCGGGCTCCGGCTCTCCCCCGGTGCCCTCGAACTCCTGCTCGCCGCGGCCGCGCAGGCCGGGTTCTTCGTGCTCCAGAAGCCCCTGCTCACCACCTACAGCCCGCTCGAGGTGACGTGCTACGCCATGTGGGCCGGCACCCTGGCCTGTCTGCCGCTGCTCCCCGCGCTCGTCACCGACCTACCCCGAGCCGACACCCGGGAGTGGGTCGCGGTGGGCGTACTCGGCGTCGGGTGCAGCGCCGCCGGATTCCTCGCGTGGGCCTACGCCCAGGCGCGGGTCTCGGTCACCGTGACCACCAACACCCTCAATCTCGTGCCCTTCCTGGCGATCGCCCTCGGGTACGTCCTCCTGAGAGAGACCGTGCACCCTCTCGCCCTCCTCGGTGGGGTCCTCGCCCTCGCCGGGGTGGCCGCCAACCGGGTCGGCACCCGCGGCGACCGGCCGGCCGGCCGGCGACCGTGACGGACCCGACGGGACGGCGTCGCCGCGGCCCCTTCGACCGTCTCGGCGGGGGCGGCGTCGGGTTCTGCGGTCACCAGGCCCGGGTGGCGCCGGAGCCGGCGAGGATCGGCCGGTGGGCCCCGGTCCGTGGGGTCCGCAGGATGTGAGCCATCCCGGCGAGGGCCTGACGGGCCTCAGGGATGGGCAGCATCATCCAGTCGTGCACCATCCCCGGGTACTCGTACAGGACGACGTCGGTGCCGGCCAGCCCGGTGGCCATCGAGACGAGCTGGTGGGCGTCGGGGTTGAGGACGTCGCGGGTGCCGGTGAACACGCTCACCCGGCCGAGGTCGGTGAGTGGACCGTAGAGCGGGTCGTGGTCGGCGACGGCCGCGCTGCCCGGGTTGCGGAGGGTGGCGTCCAGGCCCGGGGACAGCAGCAGCAGGTCGTCGGGTCGGGAGTTGGCCGGCTGGGTCGACTCCACCAGGGTGAGTGCGAGGGTGGCGCCCGCGGAGTCGCCGAGCAGGGCCAGCGGTGACCCGTCGTGCTCGGCGCTGACTTGGGCGTAGAGCCGGTGCAGGGTGGGAGCGACGTCGCGGTGGACGTGTTCGGGGACGAGCGGGTGGACGACCACCGTCGCGGTGCGGTGGGCGGCGTCGGCGAGGCGCGCGATGAACGTCCACCGGAAGCGGCTGAGCTCCTCCGCGAACGCGCCGCCGTGCAGGTACAGGAGATGTCCGCCGGCTCCGCCGGTGCGCGGGGTCAGGGTGTAGACCGGCCATCCCTCGAATGCCGACCGGACGACCGACGACCGCCGGCTCACCGACCGCGGGGGCCGGGGGGCCTCGGGCTTCCTCGTCCTGGCTGACGGTCCGGCGAAGCGGTCCGGGTCGAACAGCCGCTTCTTCACCCCACCCAGTCGCAGGCCGGCGAAGAAGACGCGGCTGGTGAAACTCGTCATGGTGGTCCCCTCGATCAGCGCCGACCGGCGCCGGGGCCGACGTCTCGGAGCGGCTGCCCCGGCGGTCGTCGACTGCGTCCCGGGTCGAGGGTCACCGGGACCGGGCGAGATCTGTATCGGTCAGGTGACTGCTCCCGCCGGGCCGCCGGCGGCGGCGGGTGCTCGCGCGGTGCAGACCGGCGGCGAGGAGGCACACGGCGAGGAGCGCGGCGGCCTCGACGACGACGTTCGCGGCCATCGGCAGGATTGCTTCGCGGACGAGCCGACGGAACACGGAGGCGTCGAAGGACGCGGGATAGGCCGTCCAGGCCGGGTGGACGAGACTGGCGGGGAAGCTCAGCACCTCCGTGAAGGCGTACGGCGAGAAGGTGTCGGTGTAGGTCCCCCGCGAGATCTTCGCGACCTCACTGAGGTACTCCACCGCGGTCACCACCGCGCCGACGACGAGGTACACCGCGGTCAGCACCCACGGCCACCGCGGCCGCCCCCGGCCGGCGGACCGCTCCCGGGTGGCCGGCCGGGAGCCGGCCCCGCTCATCGGACGCTCCCGAGGAATCCCCGGATGTATCCCGCGACGGCGTCGAGGTGGCTCTCGAGCAGGAAGTGCCCGCCGTCGAGGAGATGGACCTCAGCCGCGGGGAGGTCGCCGGTGAACGCGGTCGCCCCGGCGGCGCGGAAGATCTCGTCGTTGGCCCCCCACACCGCGAGCAGCGGGACGCGGGACCGCCGGAAGTAGTCATGGACGGCCGGGTAGAGCTCGACGTTGGTGGGGTACTCCCGGAACAGCCGCAGCTGCACCGCCACATTGCCCGGACGCTGCAGGGCGTGGTGGTCGTGGGTCCACGTGTCCGGGCTGACGGAGGCCTGGTCAGGGACGCCGTGCAGGTACTGCCAGCGGATCCGCTCGAGGGTCAGCGCCCGCCGCAGGGGTGCCTCGGTCGTCGGGTTCGGATCGTCCACGTAGGCCCACAGCGGGTTCCAGAACGACGGGACGAAGCCCTCGCTGTAGGCGTTGCCGTTCTGGCTGATGATGGCGCGGACGGCCCCGGGGTGGCGGAGGGCGAGGCGCCACCCGATCGGGGCGCCGTAGTCCTGCACGTACATCGAGTACCGCGTGAGACCGAGCCCAGAGATCAGCGCCTCGACCTGGTCGGTCAGGGCGTCGAAGGTGTAGTCGAACTCATCGACCGACGGGGAGTCCGAAAGCCCAAACCCCAGGTAGTCCGGCGCGATGAGGTGGTAGCGATCCGCGAGCAGCGGGATCAGGTCCCGGAACATGTGTGAGCTGGCCGGTGCCCCGTGCAGCAGCAGAAGGACCGGCGCGTCCGCCGGACCGGCCTCCCGGTAGAAGGTCCGCTGCCTGCAGAAGTCCACGAAGTGGTGCGACGTCGCGATCACCGGGACCCACGCGGAGCTGCTCGGCCCGGATCGGGGCCGAGTCGGATCAGCGCTTGGAGACGGTCCACTGCGGTCTTCGTCATGACGACGAGTAGAGCCGGTCTGCCCGGAGACTGGATCGGTCAGACGACTGCGCCGTCAGACCGCCTCCCCTTCCTGCCCGTCCGATCGATGCCCGAATCCGAGCTCGGTGCGGTGAAGAGCGGACGGGACTCACCGCGAAGCGGACAGTGGTGACACTGACCCCGATCTCGACTTTGATCACGGCCACCGGCGACTGGACGAGGTCCTGCTAGCTGCTGAACCGACGAAGGTCGGCCTCTGACGGCTCGGTCACGCCCGCCGGCGTCCAGCACCACGGTGCGCGATGGGCGCGTCGTGGCGGGGACCGGCGAACACCGGCACCGACAGGCATTCATACCGGACCGGTGACGGTGCCCGCCGGGCCGCCCGGCGCAGCGCCGCGCAGTCGGCGGCGGCGCTGTCGGGGTCGGCGTAGACGCCGAGCACCTCGTCGTCCTCCCAGACCAGCCATACCCGCTCCCTCGCTGCCGATGTGGGCGTCGGCGACTTCGGCGCGGGCAAGGTCGTCTCGACCATGGCCGCGGCCGCCGGTCGGTGGGGCCGGCGGGGTGCGGGGTCGACCAGGCGCAGCGGCGGGAGCCCGGGCAGCTCGAGGGCGAGCTGATCCGCCGGCGCTACGACGGGCCGCGCCGTCACCGGGGGCTCCGGTTGAGGTGTTCGTACAGGGTGGGCCGGCTGACCCCGATCGTCGCCGCCACCAGGGTCTTGGACTGCCCCGCCGCGAGCAGCTGCCGGGCCACCGCCAGCTTCTGCGGGGTCATCGTCGGCGGCCGCCCTCCGACCCGGCCCCGGGCGCGGGCGGCCGCGAGCCCCGCCATCGTCCGCTCGAGGGTGAGGTCACGTTCGAACGCCGCGAGCGAGGCCAGGATGCCGAACAGGAGCCGCCCGGCTGGGGTGGTGGTGTCCAGGGCCTCGGTCAACGAGCAGAACCCGACCCCCCGCTCCCCCAGCCTTGTGACGGTGTCGATGAGGTGGGCAGTGGACCGGCCGAGGCGGTCCAGGCACCACACGACCAGAGTGTCCCCCGGCCGCAGGCGCTCCAACAAACGGATCAGCGCGGGGCGGTCTGTGGTGGTGCCGGACGCGTGGTCGACGAAGACCTCGTGACACCCGGCCGCGTTCAGCGCGTCGAGCTGGCTGGCCGGGGTCTGGTCCGCCGTTGACACCCGGGCGTACCCGAGCTGGTACGCGGTTCCGCGGCCCCGCCGGCGGCGGCGGTGGTCGTCGGGATAGCCGCAACCACGTCGGCGAGCCGGGGCCGGGTCGCCGCCCGCGGGCGGGTCCGCCGGGTCTCTGCCACAGGTCGGACCGTAAGGAAACTCGTCACTGCCGTCCACACCTGCCACGCGGTTTCCGACGGGGGTTTCCGACACCTCCGGCTCGGCGTGTCGCTGTAAGGCAGCCGGACAGCGGAAATCGATCGTTGCCGTCAGCCGACTTGGTGTGCTTGCCGGAGCAGGAGGGCGGCCACTCACGGTGATGTGACGGACCGGCCACAGGTCCGAGCGCCGGCAAGCGCTCGAGCCATCGGAGGGACACCGATCGGCGCATGTGCCGCCCTCCGCAGGACCCAGATGTCCCGGATGACGGTGACCGACCCGAAAACCAACCTCCGCAGCTACCTTCAGGACGCTCGCGAGGCCCTGCTGTAGAAACTGGACGGACTCTCCGAGTACCAGATCCGCCGTCCCCTCGTGCCAACCGGCACCAACCTCCTCGGGTTGATCAAGCACCAGGCCGCCGCCGAGTTCGGCTACTTCGGTGACACCTTCGACCGTCCGTTCCCCGACCGGACACTGTGGAGCCGGTCCGAGTCGGGCTGGGACCTGTTCGCCCAACCGGAGGAGTCGCGCGAGTTCATCGTGGACCGGTACCGCCGGGCATGGGCCCACGCAGACACGACGATCACCGCGCTCGCCCTCGACGCAATCGGCCGTGTGCCCTGGTGGCCGGCAGACACCAACGACGTGACTCTGCACCAGGTCTTGGTTCACCTCACCGCGGAGACCTCGCGGCACGCCGGGCACGCCGACATCATCCGGGAACCCATCGACGGCGCGGCGGGCCTCACGGCCGGCAACCCGAACATCGCTTCCGGAGACAGGGCGTGGTGGGACGGCTACCACCGCAGGGTCGAGCACGCCGCCCACGAAGCCGCCACCCGCGCAGACGAGGGGGTCTAGCTACGACCTGACCATCACTGGCCGCACCAACTGCTCCTGGCCTGGAAACGGGTCGGCAGGGTCATCGCGTCGGAATCGCGTACAGGTTGAGACGGTGGGATACCCGGCACCCATTTCCGACGCCCTCGCGCCGCGTTCGGGCCTTACGTCAGAAACCGATCGTTGCCGCCGGCCGGAGGGCGCGTTGTCCGATTCGGACGACGGGTGCGGCCGGTGGGTCCTAGTGCCGGAGGTTCGGGCCGGCACCCATCTCCGGCCGTCAGGACCCGATCTCGACTCGGCGGGCCGGTTGATCTCGCCCAAGGGCCGGTTGGTCAGGTGGTCACGGGGTCGGTCGACCGGGCGACCGTCGGGCCGTCGGAGGTACCGTCGCGCGCCCGCGCCCGGTGCAGCAGGATCCCGGCCACCACCAGGGGGGCGACCACGGCGACCACGAACCCCGCGACTGCGAGTACGGCCGAAAGCCCCCCTCCGGGCCCGGTACAGACCTGTGAGGAATTGACCTGGCCGCCGGCGGTCCCGGTGGACTCGCTGGTGCAGCTGACCGTCGCTACGACCAGGCCGGACCCGGCGAGTCCGACCCACAGGGCGAGTCCGGCCCCGCCGGGGAACACCAGGGTGGCCAGCAGTTTCTCCGACCGCCGCCATCGCCTCGAACACCACACGAGCACGATCCCGGCAGCCCATCCCAGGAGCGGGATCAGGGAGCCGGCGGTGAGCAGGACCACCGCGGCGATCTCCAGCCCGGTCCCCCGGTTCCGGCCGGCCGGCCGGTCCACCGGTGCGAGCGGCCGCGCTCCGGGCGGGAGGTCCGCGGCGGCGGCGGCCACGATGTCGGCGGGGTCCCCGAGGCGGTCGAGCATCGTCCGGGTGCTGACCTCGTCGACGACGCCGGTGGATCGGGCGTCGGTGATGTGTTCGGTGATCGCGGTCATCAGCTCCTCGCGCTGGACGGCCGGGAGCTCGTGGGCGAGACCACCGAGGCGGGTCAGGTAGTCGGTGACGGCCCGGTCTGCGGCCTGGTTGCTCATGGCGTCTCCTTCGACAGCAGCGGGGACTCAGGGTCGGTGGGTAGGAGGTGGTCCACGGCGTCGCGGAACCGCCGCCACTCGACCGCGAACGACGCCACCGCCCGCCGTCCGGCCGGAGTGGTGGCGTAGTACCGCCGTGGCGGCCCCGTCGGGGACTCGACCCAGGAGGTGGACACCCAGCCCTCGGTGCGCAGCCGTGCCAGCAGCGGGTAGACGGTGCCCTCGCTGATGACCATCCCGTCCACCGCCCCGAGCCGGCGGACCAGGTCGAACCCGTACAGCCGCTCTTCGGCGAGCAGGGACAGCACACAGAACTCCAGGACACCCCTGCGGAGCTGGGACAGCCCGCGTCCGTCCCCCGCACTCATGTTCGGCAAGGTACCAGGCGATACCCGTTCGGAGGTGATGGCGTGGCCTTGCCGGTGACCCGACGAGGGCGTCGGCACCTTCCGGTGATTGCGTGGTGCGCGTCCTACCGTGCTCTGTGCCCGGCGTCGCTGACATCACCGCTCAACTGACCGTTGCAGGGGCGAGCTGGTCCACCGTCCGCGGGCGGACCCGGTGGTGGCGTGATGACGACCTCGTCATGAGGGCGTTCACCGCCCACTTCGACCAGGCCACCGCCGCCGGCGGCCAGACCTGGTCCATGGGTCACAGCTCAGGAGGTACCGCCACCGCGGAGGGGGTCCCCGGCGACGCCGTCACGGTGACCGAGCTCGCGGTCGCGGTCCAGCGGGTCCCGTGGAAG
>CAXSIB010000063.1:0-11928 GCA_964237095.1 uncultured Actinomycetales bacterium | reverse complement strand
TGGTGCTGGCCCTGGTCCTGCTCGGCTGGCCCGGCCTCGCCGCCGCCTACGTGCGGGGCATGCAGGACAGCGGGGTCGGGGCCTGCCTCAAGCACCTGGTGGCCAACGAGTCCGAGACCGACCGCAACACGGTCAGCAGCGTCGTCGACGAGGCCACGCTGCGCGAGCTCTACCTCCTGCCGTTCGAGATCGCCGTCGCGGACGCCCACCCGTGGTCGATCATGGCGGCCTACAACGACGTCAACGGGGTCGCGGCGACCGAGCAGGACCACGTGATCAACGAGGTCGTGAAGGGCGAGTGGGGCTGGGACGGCCTGCTGATGTCCGACTGGTTCGCGACGAAGACCGCGGCACCGGCGGCGAACGGCGGGCTCGACCTCGTCATGCCCGGCCCGATGGGCCCGTGGGGCGACGCCCTCGTGGCCGCCGTCCGGGCGGGCACCGTGGCCGAGTCCGTGGTCGACGACCACCTGCACCGGCTGCTGGTCCTGGCCGGCCGGGTCGGCGCGCTCGGCGAGCCGCGCAGCTACCCGGCGGACCTGCCGACCCCCGACAGCGTGGTGCGCGCGGCCCAGCTGAAGCGGCTCGCGGCGGGCGGGATGACCGTGCTGACCAACCGGGTGACCGCCGACGGGCCGGTCCTGCCCCTCGCGCGGACGGCGACGGTCGCGCTGATCGGGCGGCACGCGATCGAGACCATCGACATGGGCGGCGGCTCGGCCCACGTGAACCCGCCCTACGAGGCCAGCGTCGCCGACGGCCTGGTCGCGCTGCTCGGGGACGCGGTCACGGTGACCGACGGCGTCGAGGTCCGGAACCGGCCGGTCCCGGCGCGGCCCGGCTTCGTCACCGACCCCGAGACCGGCGAGCCGGGGCTGCACGTCGTGCTCCGCGCGGCCGACGACTCCGTCGTCGAGGAACGCCACGGGTCACCGACGTCGCTCGTGGTGGGCTTCGACGACGACTTCGACCGGCCCGTCGCGCGGGTCGTCCTGCGCGGCGCCCTCGACGCCCGCGGCGCGGTCGAGGTCGGGGTGATCGGCGCCGGGGACTGGGTCCTGCGCAACGGCGACGAGAGCCGCGAGCTCGCGCTGCGGGCTTCCGGGACGTCGATGGGCGAGGAGCTCCTCTCGCCCCCGCTGGACTTCGGGGTGGTCGAGCTGAACGAGACCGGCGTGGTGGAGCTGGAGGTCCGCCTCCTCGGCGCGCCCGCGCCGGCGGGGCCGGGGAGCGCGGACGGCGGCCCGCCGCCGTCCCCGTTCATCGGAGCGGGCATGTTCGGGCTGATCGCCCGGCCGGCGACCCGCGACCAGGCGGCGGTGATCGCGGAGGCCGTCGAGGCGGCCCGCGGCGCCGACGTCGCCGTGGTGGTCGTCGGGCTGACCGAGGAGCAGGAGACCGAGGCCGTCGACAAGTCGACCCTCCGCCTGCCCGGCGAGCAGGACGCGCTGGTGTCGGCGGTCGCGGCCGTCGCGACGCGGACCGTGGTCGTGGTGAACGCGGCGACCCCGGCGGTCGTGCCGTGGGTGGACGAGGTCGACGCCGTCCTGTGGGCCGGGCTGCCCGGGCAGGAGGGCGGGCACGCCGTCGCGGCGGCGCTGCTCGGGGACATCGAGCCCGCGGGCCGGCTGGTGACCACGTTCCCGACCGCGGACGCGGCCGCCCCGGCCTGGTCGGTGACCCCGGTCGACGGGGCGCTGGCCTACACCGAGGGCACGTTCATCGGCTACCGCGGCCACCACGCCGGGCGGGCGTCCGCGCCGGCGTTCTGGTTCGGGCACGGCCTGGGGTACTCCACCTGGGACTGGTCGGCCCCCGAGCTGCTCGAGGAGGCCGCGGGCCCGGCGGTGTCGGTCACCGTGACGAACACCGGGTCCCGGGCGAGCCGCGAGGTCGTGCAGGTCTACCTCGAGCCGGCCGAGGCCGACCAGCCGATCCGGCTCGTCGGGTGGTCCGCGGTGACGGTGGACGCGGGCCGGTCCGCGGCGGTCACCGTCGCCACCGACGCGCGCCTGTGGCGGCGCTGGGACACCGCCGCGGGCACCTGGGAGCGCCTCGCCGGGGGCGGCCGGCTGCTCGTGGCCCGGGGTCTCGGCGACGTGCGGGGCGCACTCGATCTCTGAGCCGCGCCACCCGCCGGTGCTCCGCGGGACGGCCCGCGGAGCACCGGCGCCGGCCGGGTGCCGGGTGGGGCCGTCAGCGCTTGACGGCGACGACGACCTTGGCCGACGTCTGGTTGACGTAGTAGCCGCCGTCGAAGGACGGCTGGAAGGCCTGGATGACCAGGGTGCGGTCGGCCACCAGGTACAGCTTGATCTGTCCCGTCGGGCTGGTCGCGTACAGCCGGCAGTGGCGCTGACCGGACGCGACCGGGGTCACGCAGATCCGCACCGGCGCCTTGCCGACGGTCGTGAGTGACCGGTCCTCGTGCCCCAGGACGCCGATGGTGACCCACACGTTGAAGTGCCGGTTCGGCTTGATCTGCAGGCGATTGGAGACCTTCGACGTCGCGAAGGGGTTGGTGATCGTCAGGACCACGTCGGTCGCGACGTGGGTGGCGTCGACCTGCTGCGTGGAGGTCGAGTGGGGCACCTGGTTCCACGTCGGGGTGGCGCTGCCGGACGCGAAGTGGACGACGCGGCTGTAGGGGCTGACCGGGGTCGCCGACGCCGTCGCGGCCGACCCCAGGAACGCCGTGGCGGTGATGGCGGCCAGGGCCGCGGGGAACTTCCTCATCGACGTCTCCTTCTCGGTGGCGCGGCGGGGGGCCCGCCCGGCACGGATTCGACGGTATTCCCGCGGTCGATCTCCCGCTGATCCCCGGATCCGGGCGACGGCGCGGCGGCGGCCGTCCGGCGTCCTCCGCGCCGATCGGCGAGGCTGGTCCCGTGGCGACGGGGCGTGGGGTGCGGCTCCCGGGGAGGGCGCGCCGGCGCCCGGCGGAGCTCGGCGGCCGCGGGACGACGTGGTCCCGCGGGCGCGGTCTGCCGGCCGACGGCTGGGACCTCCTCACGTCGTCGGACCCCGGCCTGCTGCGGCTGCGCCTCGGCCTGCGCGCGCTCGTCGCCCTGGGCCTCGCGGTGACGACCGGCTGGGCGCTGTCGCACGCGTTCGGCGGGGTGACGATCGTGGCGATGCTGCTGAGCGGGATCGTCGCGATGAACGGTGCGTTCGCGTCCTCGGGCCGGGCGCCCCGCGACGCCGCGGTGACCGTCGCGTGGCTCCCCGTCCTGGCGGCCCCCGCCGTCCTCGCGGCCGCCCTGCTCGCCCACCACCACCGCGCGACCCTCGTCGGGTTCGTCGTGGCGATGGTCGCGGCGGTCTTCGTCCGGCGCTTCGGGTCCCGGGCGTTCATCTGGGGCATGTCCGGCTTCTTCCTCTACTTCTTCACCGTCTTCACGCGGGTGCCGCCGGCGCAGGTCCCGCAGACCCTCGCGGTCGTCGCCGCGGCGAGTGCGTGCGTCGTGGCGACGGCGACGGTCCTGGTCCCGGACCGCCCGGACCGGCTCGTCGCGGCGGCGCTGCGCTCGTGCCGGCTCCGGCTGACCGCCCTGCTGGAGGCCGCCCGCGACGCCGTCGCCGGGGACCTGCCGGCGGACCGGGTCGACCGCGTCCTGCACGGGCGCAGCTTCCGCGTCCTGGAGGGCGTCCTCATCCTCGAGGGCTACCTGGCCCAGGTCGACCCCGGCACCGGGGCCCGCGCGGCCGCCCTGCGCCACGGTCTGCTCGACGGCGAGCTGGCCGCCGAGGAGCTGGGGTCCGCGGCGGCCGCCCTGGCCACCGCCACCGACGTCCCGCCGGCCGCCCGCACGGCGCTGGTCACCGGGCTGGACGCCGCGGTCCGCCGGGACCGGGGCGCGGTCACCGCCGCGGCCGACGAGCTGGACGCGGTCACCGCCGGCTGCCGCGAGCCCGGCCCGCGGGCCTCCCCCGGAGCCGGCGGCGACGGGTGCCCCGCCGAGGAGACCTCCCGCGCCCTCACCGACGCCGCCGGTGCGCTGCGCCACCTGGCCGAGGCCCTCGCCGACACGACGCCGGTGGTCCCGGACCACCTCGGCGTCTACGAGGCGGCGGTGCCGCTGCTGCTCGGCAACCTGCCCGGCACGGTGCCGTCGGTGACCGGCCTGATCGGGGTCGGCACCTCGCGGGCGGCCCGGGTGTCGATGAACACCCGCCTCTGCGTGCAGACGGCGATCGCGGCGACCCTCGCCGTCGTCGCCGGGGAGGCCGTGTCCGACACCCGCTACTACTGGGCGGTCCTGGCCTGCTTCCTGACCCTGACCGGGACCTTCACCTCGGGGGAGATCGTCGTGAAGGGGGCCAGCCGGGTCGCGGGCACGGTCGCCGGCCTGGTCGTCGCGACCCTCGCGGTCGACGTCACCGGCGAGCACGACGCCGCGATCATCGCCGTGATGGCCGTGTGCGTCTTCCTGGGCCTGTACTTCTTCCGGGTCTCCTACGTGGTCATGGCCTTCGCGATCACGACGATCATGGGTGAGCTCTACAACGTCCTGCGCGAGTTCAGCGACTCCCTGCTGCTGCTGCGGGTCGCCGAGACCGCGATCGGCGCCGCCATCGCCATCGCGGTCGGCCTGCTCGTGCTGCCGCTGCGGACCGCCGACGCGCGCGCCGCCGCCGTCCGGGCCTTCGTGGCCGACCTCCGCGTGCTGCTGCTCGACGTCCGCGACCGCGCCGCGCACCCCGGGGCGACCTCGGACCTCTTCCTGGACTCCCGCCACCTCGACGCCCGCCTGCACCAGCTCGCGCTGGTCGCCCGGCCCGCCGCGGGGGCGACGCTGCTGGGGCTGCACGGCCGCCGGGCCACCGAGGCCCTGCTGACCTACACCCGGACGGCGTACCGGGCCCGCCGGCTCGTCGTCGCGGTCGCCGGCCTCGTCCCGGGCACGTCCCCGGAGCTGGCCCGCGGCTGCGACGCCCTCGTCGCCGCGCTCGACGGGCGGCCCGGAGCGGCGCTCGCCGACCCACTCGCGGGTCCGGCGGTCACCCCCGGGAGCGACGTCGGCCGCGTCCTCGGCGACCTGACCGCGGTGGCGGCCCGCCTGCCCACCCCGGGTTCACCGCTGCGCCGGCCACCCGCGGGACGCCACCGCGACTGAGCCGTCGACCTGCCCGACGGTGTCAGTACCTGAGGGTCACGATGACGCGCCGGTTGGCGGTCCGCCCGGCGACCGTGCCGTTCGAGCCGATCGGGTCGGCACCCCCCAGGCCGAGGATCCGGGTCCTGAGGTGGGTGTGGCGGACGAGGTACGTGCACGAGGCCTCGGCTCGGGCCAGGCCGAGGCGGACTCCCGGCGCCGCCGTCTCCCGGCCGTCGGTGTACCCGGTGCACACGATGGTGCGGACCCCGCCGAGGTGACGTCGCAACAGGCTGAGGTGCAGCCGGCCGGCGGGACTCAGGGTGCTCGATCCCGGCTTGAAGTGGGTCGGGTGGCGGTCGACCACGGTGGCAGCCACGACCCGGATCCGATGGCTGTCCTGGACCAGCACGGTCTGGCTCCCGACGACCCGCATCCCGGAGTGGACGACCGCGGTGAAGCCTCCGATCCGCGCAGCGAGGGCGCGGCCGCGCGGAGGAAGGGTGACCGCGACCAAGGCGCGGAGGAGGGCGCCGGGCCCGTGGACGACCAGCTGTCCGTTGCCGATGAAGCCACTGCGACCGTCGAAGACCGTGGTTAGGGCGAGGTAGCAGCTGCGGATCCGACCGGTGGTCACCTGGCAGACCACCGGCACGTGTCCGGTGTCGGGTCGGTACACCGCGAGCGTGCCGGCGATCGAGGACCGCGGGAGCGCCATCACGGTCGCGGAGGCCGTCGAGTCCGGTCCGGTCCCCGCGGGCCCGACCGCGGTGACGATCGCGTCGTAGCGGTGGTCCTCGGTCGCGGGCAGCACGGTGGAGGTGACGGGGGGCACCTCGGTCGTGACGACGATGCCGGTGTCCCGATCGGTCACGGTGACCCGGTAGCCGGTCAGCGCCGGCACCCCGGCGTCGGCGGGTGGCGTCCAGCGGACCGTCAGGGAGTCGATGCCGCCGGCGGCGAGGACCGCGGTGGGCGCCCCCGGCGGGGACGGGGCGGTCGGCCTCGGTGTCGGGCTGGCGCTCGTCGTGGGCACGGGGGTCGGGGTGGGAGCGGATGTGGCGGTCGGCGCGGGGGTCGCCGCCGCGGTGGGGGTGACGAGGCCCGACGGAGCGGAGGCGGTGCTCCTCCCGATGTTCGTGACGGCGTCGACGGTGAACGTGTACCCGACCCCGGGGTCCAGGCCGGTCACGGTGGCGGTGGTGCCCGGGCCCTCGGAGGCGACCGCGGGCCGAGGCACCCCACCGACGACGGGGGTGATCAGGTAGGAGGTGACCGGGTCCCCGCCGGTGTCGGCGGGCGGGACCCAGGTGAGGGTGGCCGAGGCCGGGCCGGCGGCGCCCGCGACTGCCGACGGCGGCCCGGGCGCGGAGTAGAGGACCCGGTCGATGGTGCTGTGCAACGTCTCGGAGATGAACAGGGAGCCGTCCGGGCCGCTGACGGTGTTGGTCGGGTATGCCATCGGGGACCCCGTCGCCGGGGACCCGTAGGTCGCCCCTCCGTACGAGCCGTTGCCCACGATGATCGACAGCCGGCCCGCCGGGGTGACCTCCTCGACCACCCGGTTGCCGGAGTCGGCGACGTGGAGGTTGCCGGCCGCGTCGACCGACACACCCAGCGGGCTGTTCATGGCGGACGAGGTCGCCGGTCCCGGGACCGGGCTGCCGGCAGACCCGGTCCCGGCCACGGCGGACAGCATCCCCGCCGACGTGACGTCGTCGATCCGGTTGTCGCGGTAGTCGGCCAGGTAGAGGGTGCCCGACCGGTCGAGGGCGATCCCACCCACCGCCATCGGCGATGCGGTCGCAGGCCCCGCCACCGGCGTCCCTGCCGACCCGTTCCCGGCGACGACCGACAGGAGGCCGGTGACGTCGATCTCCTCGACCACGGTGTCGTCGCCGATGTACAGGTCACCGGTGGGATCGACCGCGAGGCTGTGCGGGTCCCCGAGCGGGGAGGCGGCCGCCGGGCCCGGCACCGGGGTCCCGGAGGTCCCGGTACCCGCGATCACCGACAGGACCCCACTCGAGGTGACCTTCTCGACGACGTGGTTGACCTGGTCTGCGATGTACACGTCACCCGCGGCGTCGATCGCGACGCCGGTCGGTGCGTCCAGCGGGGACCTGGTCGCCAGTCCCGGGGCTGGTGGCGCGGCGACCCCGGTGCCCGCGATCACCGACAGGATCCCGTCGGCGGTGACCTTCTCGACCGTGTTGTTGGTCTGGTCGGCTATGACGATGTCGCCCGCCGGATCGGCGGCGATCTGGGACGGGAACTTGAGCGGGGACGCCGTCGCGGGGCCGGGGACCGGCGCCCCGGTGTCGCCGTTGCCCAGACCGGCGTAGAGGGTGATCGGCGGCGAGCCGTCGCTCGTGGCGACCGCGGGGCCGGCCGCCGTGCCGACGGCGGTGGCAGCGATCACGGCGAACGCCAGGCCCATCCGACCGGTCCACACGGTGATGGTCGCCGTCCTCGGACCCGTCGGGACCGCACGCATCTGCACTCCCAACCCGACAGGCACCCCGTGCGCCCCGTGCTTCGCCGAAGCTACGGAAGATCACCGACGGCGGGGATGTCGGTGCTCCGCCGGTGGACGACACCACCGAGGCAGCGTCCACGACCCGCCCGGGCGTCGACGTGGACCCGAACCGGACGGGTGGTCCCGGCGGAGGCGGACGGGAATCGAACCCGCCAGGCCGGGAGACCCGGCCTCACCGGTTTTGAAGTTTCGAACCGGGGGGGTCGCTGACCTGCCCAAACGGTGCTCCGGTGCTGCTCAGGGCCATGATTCGGTTGTCCGCCATGATCCGCTATTTACCCCGCGTGGCCGTGAGTTGTGGCACGTGGGTGGCACGACTGAGCGGATCAAGAGCAACGCTCTCGGATCGGCACCGGGTGGCGCCCCCGTTGTTCGATTACCCGGACGGCGCCGGAGGTGCACGCGGACCCCGTCACTGGCCGCGTCTTCTCCGCTACTGTCCGGGTATGGCCATCGGGTGGGACCGCGCTCTCCGCGCGCACGCCGCCCGCAGGCTCAACGACTGCCGGAGCTGGCTGGTCGACCGACAGGACTGCTTCCGGGACGCCGTGACCCTCTGCCGCGCGCACCCCTCCGGGTTCGAGTGCCCGTGTCCGTCTGAGGGTGCTTGCCACTGCGCCCCGCCCCCGCCGTTCGACGGGACGGAGGCCCAGTTCTGGGCGCTCAACATGGGGTTCGACCGGTGCGCCGAGCAGGTATCCCGGTGTGACTACTTCTTGGCCGGCCTGCTGCGGCAACTCCTCCTGGCGGTCCTGTCGCTCGCGCCCGCCGCACCGCAACAACTGGTCGCCACCGACACCGGCTGGACCGAGCCGCTCTCGCCGGGGCAGCAAGTGACCCGGCACCCCGCCGTTCTCCGAGGCCCGACCGCGCACCTCTCCCGCGTCCAGTCGCGGGAAGGTGTGCCGGTCACGGCGCGCGCTCCGGGAGCGCCCGCAACGGCCTGACGGCACCCCTTCCCTCACACACCTGTGAGGAGAGGTCATGCCCCGAACGACCGCATCACCCGCGCCCCGGTGGACCCCCAAGGCCCGCGCCGCGCTGCCCGTGCACCCGCCGCTCTTGTTGGATGTCAAGGCCGCCGGGGAGTATTTGAACATCGGCGAGCGGTTCGTCCGCCGGCTCATCGCCGAGCGGCGCATCGCGTTCACGAAGGTGGGCCGGCTCGTCCGGTTGGACACCGCCGACCTCGACGCGTTCCTCGCGGCCGGCCGGGTCGAGCCCGTCAGGAAGACCGCATGAGAGCGGCGGCCCCGAGGCACCCCGGAACCGCCGCCACGTCCTCACCGGACACGTCCAGTCTGACACCCGACGGTGCCGCCGTGCTGGCGCCGCAGGACCACCGTCCCCGCGCGGCCGTCCGTAGCCGGAAGGTCGCCGAGGTCCGGTGGCACGGCGCCGACGGGGCGGTCGAATCCGTCCTCTACCGCCGTCTGCCGGCCGCCCTCCGGCACGCGGCCCGGCTGCGGGAACAGGGTTGGCCGGTCGTCGTCGCGGTCGCCTACGTGACCGTGTGGACGGTGGTCGCGTGAGCGCCCGTCGCACCGCCGCCGACGACCAGCTCGGCGAGGCCGCACGGGACGCCGAGCGGGTCATGTTCCGCGCCGCCGGCCAGGAAGAGAAAGTGCCGCACCGGCCGGCCGGCGGGCCCGGGCTCGGGTTCGCCGCCCACGTCCTCGGGGACCTGCACCTCGCATCCGTCGCGGGCACGCTGCGCGTCTGCCCGCACCTCACCTACCCGCAGGTGGTCCAGGCCGCCGCGTGGCGTCCCGGGGAGATGTGGTGCGTGTTGTGCGCGCCAGCACAGATGATCCTCGTCGGGGACGAGGACCGGACCTGCGACCGGTGCCGGAAGGTGTACCCCACCATCCGCGCATGCATGGCCCAGTCCGGTCCGGTTGTCCTGTCCTACGGGCTGTGCGCCCGATGCGACCGGGAAGACCTCGCCGAGCAACAGGGCCCTACCGGGCCGGGGCCGCGCCGGTGACGGCCGCCGTCGTCACCTCACCCCTCGACCGTGTCCTCGACGCCCTCCGCGCCCGGGGTCCCGTCCGCCAGGCCGGCCGGGAGTGGGTCGCGCTGTGCCCCGCCCACGACGACCACCACCCGAGTCTCAACGTGGGCACCGGTGTCGACGGCCGGGTGGTCACCTTCTGCCGGTCCCACCAGTGCACCTACGCCGACGTGATGGGTGCGCTCGGGCTCGACCCGCGGGCCGGGTTCGTCGACGGGGACCGCCAGCCGGCGTGGACGGACCGGGCCGCCCGCCGCTACGAATACCGAGCCCCGGACCGCAGTCCCCTCGGGTGGAACGAGCGTCAGCGCGGTACGTCGCCCAAGTTCCTGCCGCGGAAGCTGGACGGGACCACCGGCGCCACGGACCAGCTCAAGGCCACCCTTTACAACGGGAACGCGCTCCGCGACCGGCCCGACGACACGGTCGCGCTCGTCGAGGGGGAGAACGACTGCGACGCGCTGCTGCTCTACACCGGCGTCCTCGCCGTCACCAACCCGTTCGGCGCGGCCGCGTTCCACGCCGTGCACGCCCGCCACCTCGCCGGGCGCCGGGTGCACGTCATCCTCGACCGCGACGCGGCCGGCCGCCGCCGCCTCGACGTGCTGCGGGCCGCCGGACTCTGGGAACACGCCACGGTCGTCACGGTCTCCGAACCGCCGCCCCCACACAAGGACGTCGCGGACCTGCTCACCTCGGGCGGGCTCCTCGGCGACCTCATCACCGTCGACCCGGGACCCGCGGATCTCACCGACGAGCCGATACCCGCGGAACCGGCTACCGCCACGCCCATCGACACCGCGCCCACCGACCCGCTCGCCGCCGCCATCGCCGCCGAGGCCGACCGGCTGCGGGTGCGGGACGCCGCCGCCCGCCTCGTCCGCCGGGAGACCGCCGCCGACGTCGACACGCCCACCCTCGTCCGCCTCGACGCGTTCCTCGCCGTCCCCGACCCGCCCGCCGTCTACCGCATCGACGGACTGCTCCCCGTCGGCGGTCGCGCTGTCCTCGCGGCCCAATACAAGGCCGGGAAGACCACCGTGCGGGACAACCTCGTCCGAGCCCTCGTGGACGGCGGGGACTTCCTCGGCCGGTTCACCGTCGACCGCCCCGCCGGCCGGGTCGTCATCATCGACGACGAACTCGACGAGCGGATGCTCCGCCGATGGCTGCGGGAGCAGGGCGTCGTGCACACCGACCGCGTCCACGTCCTCTCCCTGCGCGGACGGCTCGGCACGTTCGACCTGCTCGACCCCGACACCCGAGCCGAATGGGCCACCAAGCTCCGCGAGGCCGGCGCCGGGTTCGTGATCCTCGACTGTCTGCGCCCCGTCCTCGACGCGCTCGGGCTCAGCGAGGACAAGGACGCCGGCCGGTTCCTCGTCGCGTTCGACGCGCTGCTCGCCGAATCCGGTCTCAGCGAGGCCCTCGTCGTCCACCACACCGGGCACACCGGGGAACGGTCCCGCGGGGACTCCCGCATCCGGGACTGGCCGGACGCCGAGTGGCGCCTCGTCCGTGAGCAAACCGACAACGGGGACCAGGCCGCCGACGCCCGTCGCTACTTCGGCGCCTACGGCCGCGACGTCGACGTCCCCGAGGGACTCCTCGACTACGACCGGATCACCCGCCGGCTGTCTCTCACCGGCGGCACCCGGCAGGAGACGGCCGCCGACGCGCTCATCCCCGACGTCCTCGCGTTCCTGGCCGACGAGCCCGGTACATCTCAGCGAGGGATCGAAACGGAGATGGCATCCCGGCACCGGCACCCGCAGCGGAAGGTCCGCGCAGCCGTCCACCGCGGGATCGACCTGCTCGACATCGTCACCCGCAGCGGACCGAAAGGGGCCACGCTGCACTACGTCAACAGGGTCCCGAGCGCGCACTCGACGTCCAGTGCGGCAAGTGCGGCAGGAGTGCGGCAACGCACTCCGAGTGAGTGCGGCAGTGCGGCTATAGGTGCCGCACTGCACTCACGGTCCGGAGACGACCCGGCAGTGCGGCAGCCGCCGCACTCAACGATCGACGGGACCGACCTCGACGTGGACGCCGAACCGAACGGAACCGCCGCGTGAGCGACCGGACCCGGACCGCCTCGACGACGACCGACCGCAACAGGGGCCGCGCCGTCGTCCTGTTCACGCTCGGCGAGGACACGGCGTCCGTTTCCCTACGGATTTTCCTGCCGCGCCGGGCCCTCGCCGTCGACGACAGAGATGCGATCTACGCGGCCAGCGCCCGCGCCCTCGTCGAACTGCTCGCCGGACCGTCAGCACACG
>CAXSIB010000062.1:0-11957 GCA_964237095.1 uncultured Actinomycetales bacterium | reverse complement strand
CTGAGGATCACGCGGTGGCCGCCTCACACACCTACGCCACGCCCGTCACCGGGCCCGTCGCACACCACTCTGCTGGACGCCACTTCGCCCTCCGCGATGTCGCCGAGGCGATCGGGCGGGGCCTGGACCTGCCGGTCACCTCGATCACGGCCGAGCAGGCCGAGGCCCGGTTCGGTTTCCTCGCCGGGTTCCTCGCTCTCGACATGCCGGTGTCCAACACCCTGACCCGCGAGCTGCTCAGCTGGGCGCCGTCGGGTCCGGGACTGGTCGCGGACCTCGAGCAGGGCCACTACTTCGCCACCGACGCGGCCTGAGCGAGCGACCAGCCGCTCCGCGGCGTCTCCTGGCGGATCGGCCACGGCGTCACCCGCACCGTCGACGTGGCGGTGGGCACCGTCCCCGATCGGGTCGTTGACCGCCTCGGTCGGCACAGCTCATGTCCGCCACCCGCCTCCGGTTCCGCACGGAACCGGTGAACTCCTCAACGCGACATCGGGCGCGTTGGTCGTTCGATGGACCAGCGACATCACTGCCGTGTGGCGCAGCTAGGACCGGGTCGCCTCCATCGGTGACCGGGTGCGACACCGACCCCAACCGACACCCGCTCACCACGGTCTCCACCGCGGTGCGACACATCCAGGAGTCTTTGATGCCCACCCCTACGGCCCTGATCACCGGCGGCACCAGCGGGATCGGGCTGGCCACCGCGCAGGTGCTCCACGACCGCGGCTACCAGGTCGTCGTGACCGGGCGGCACCCGGACTCCCTCGGCCGGGCCCGAGCCGAACTGCCCGATGAGGTGGTCGTCCTAGCCGCGGACGCCCGCTCCCTACGAGACACCGACCGGGTCGTCGAGGAGGTCCGCACCCGGTTCGGTGGCCTCACGACCCTGTTCCTCAACGCCGGGATCACCGCGCCCACCCCGGTGGACACCGTTGACGAGGCGACCTGGGACGAGCTGTTCGAGGTCAACACCAAAGGTCAGTTCTTCACCTTGCAGAAGACGCTGCCGCTGCTCACCGACGGGGCGTCGATCATCGTCACCGTGGGCATCGGCGCGACTCGCGGGGTCGTCGGCGGCAGCGTCGCCGCGGCGAGCCGCGGCGCCCTCCTCGCGATGGTGCCGTCTCTGGCGCTGGAACTGGCCCCGCGGCGGATCCGCGTCAACGCGGTCAGCCCCGGCGCCATCGACACCCCGATCTGGTCGAAATTCGGGATGCCCGCGGACAGCGTGGGCGCAATGCTCGGCGCGGTCGCCGCGCGCAACCCGTTCGGCCGGCTCGGCACCGCCCGGGAGATCGCCGAGACCGTCGCGTTCCTGGCCTCCGCCGGCGCCGCGTACCTCACCGGGCAGAACCTCATCGTCGCCGGCGGCGGCGGGCTCGCCCCCTGACCAGACAGCTGTCCATCCCCTGCCGCCCGACGGCCACCACCGCGTGCACACCCACGGCGCCACTCCGTTCCCTGCCCGCCGGTCACGCGGGGACAGGCAGGAAGTAGGGCGGGTCACGAGGTCCGCACACCCTCGACCAGCGGTGGGTCCTCGCCGTGGGTATTCCGGGTCCGGGCCCAGCGGGCTCAGCCGCGCAGCCCGTCCAGCGCCGCGCGCAGAATCGGCTCGACGTACTCCTGGTCGCCGGGGACGGTGACCGCTGCGAGCACGAGGTCGAAGACCTGGTCGACGGTGAGATCGGTGCGGGCCTCGTGGGCCTGCTGGGCCGCGGCGAGCATCGGCCGGGCCGCGGTGATCACCCGGTCGCGGCTGGTCAAGAACACGGGATCGGCGGTGTCGGTGTGTCGGAGCAGCTCCGCGGCGATCGGGTGCTTGTTCTCGTGGAAGACCGCGAAGCGGCGCAACCAGCCCGCAGTGCTTCACCGGCGGGTGCGGAGGCCTCCTCGGCGGCGCGGCAGAGGTCGTCGACCTCCTGCGCGTAGAGGCCATCGAGCGGGTGCTCGGTCCCCTCTCGACCCGCTCGGGTGTCCTTGCGTGCCCGGCGGTCGGGAGCGCCGCTGCAGGTGGGCCCTTGTGGTCACTGACGTGTAGGGGGGTCTCCTCGAAGATCCCCCGCTGGGTGCGCCGCGAACCGCCGCGCGCGGACCGGTCTCGGGCATCGCCGGCTCACCCACGACAGCCTCGACGTCTCGGCCGGGTCCTGCGACGACGCCGAACTCTTTCACCAGATGAATGACGCCCGTCGAGGTCGCAGGTCAGACACCCGCGGTCAGCTCCGTCAAGCGCCGCAGCCTGCCGTGAGCGGTGGGGGAGACTCCCAGCTGACCCAGCTGATAGGCCTTCGAGTGCTCACCAACGAGTGACGCCACCCGATGCAATCCACCCGGGTCTGTAGTGGATGAGTGTGGCTCTCCCCTGGAGCCGATCGGAGAAAGCAATGTCCGGTCAACCCCGGGATCTCCACCCGGGTGGCGGCCGAGGCGGTCCTGCACCGTCGATGTGGTGCGGGTCAGCGGGGGATCGGAGGCGTCGCCTCGTCCGCGGGTCGGGTCACCTGACGGCGACGGTGGTCGCGCTGGCTCGCTCGCGGGTCAGGGGTGGTCGTGGAGGGTGATCTGGTAGCCGTCGGGGTCGGTGAAGGTGAAGGTCCGCCCGAACGGCCCGTCGACGGGTGGGGCGGTGATCGGGGTCCCGGTCGCGGCGAGGGCGTCATGGATGGCCTGGGCGTCAGGGGCGAAAAGCCACAGGCCCACGCCCAGCCCGGGCCGGGGGACGGCGTTCAGGTCGACCCCGGGGGCGGTGTCGCGGACGGCGAAGGCCACCGGGGTGGTGGCGAAGACCACCGCGTGTGGCGGCCCGGCCGGGGACCGGGTCAGCCCGAGGTGGGTCTCGTAGAACACCGCAGACCGCTCGAGGTCGCGGACCTGCAGGGAGATGAAGTCGGGTCCGGTGACGGCCATCGTGGAACTCCTCAAGAGATGTCAGGTGATTGACAGCTCCGACTGTATGTCAGACTTCTGACATGGGTCAAGGCGGTGGGGTGGTCGAACTCGACACGTCGGTGGGATACCTGCTCAAGGAAGCCGCCACGGCGTTGCGCCTGGCGATGGAGGCCGTGCTGCGCCCGCTCGGCATGACGGTCACCCACTACGCCTGCCTGGAATTGCTCACCCAGCGCCCCGGCCTGTCCAACTCCGACCTCGCCCGGGGGGCGTTCGTGACCCGCCAGTCGATGAACGTTCTCCTGCAGTCCCTGGAACGCGACGGGCTGGTCTCCCGCCCCGCGCAGCCCCCGGCCGGGCGGGTCCTCCCGACCGCACTGACCGCCCGGGGCCGGCGGCAGGTCACCGCGGCCAGCGCCGCTGTGCGGGCGGTGGAGGACACCATGCTCGACGGCCTCGACCCCGCCGACCAGGCCCGGCTGCGGGGGTTGCTCACCACCTGCGTCACCTCCCTCACCCCCGGACGGCCCGAACCGACCGACCCACCACCCCAGCACCGGGAAGCGTGACCCTAAGGTGGCCGCGGAGCGGTGGTCCAGCATCCACCCCACCAGCACCGCCGGGTCGGCGGGGGCGGACGCGTGCGGCCCCGTGCAGACGGCGCGGCCGTCCACGACGCCGCGAACGCCTACCGATCAGCGCGCTCGGCGTGGTCTCGGTCGACGTGGTCGATGGACATGAGGATGGCGGCCGCCACCTGCTCGGGTGCCTCGATCGCGGCGTGGAGGCCGTCGCCGTCGAGGAAGGCGGACCCGACGCGGCCGGAGCACCGGTGAGGTCCACGGGCCCGGTCGTCCACCGCGGACCGCGGCCGGCAACCCGCTGACAAGTCGAGACACCACACGAGCCGACCGGTCCGGTGGGGACCGCCCCGGCTGTGGTGGATGAGTGCAGGTATGCGTGACGAAGGTCTGGAGCTGGCCTCGTCTTTGGCCGCGCGACCAGTCCACCGTCCTTCCAGCGGTCGCCGGTGAACGCCCACACGACGGGTCCCGGTGGAGTGCTCACGGGTCTCGCCGCGGACGACGCTTCGCTGGGGCGGTGAGGTGGTCGTCGGGGGTGTCGTAGCTGCCCTGCAGACCCTTCGCGGCGTGCACCCCGTCCGCTGCCGTCCAGGTGGTGTCCTGGTCGGGGGAGCTGTGGGGGGACCGCAGGCCGTGGTCGATGAGGTCGATCATCCAGGTGAAGCTGTCGTCGATGTCGGTGTCGAACTGGAACCCGCCCGCCACCTCAACGGTCACGAATCCGTGGAGCATGCTGCGCAGCGTCCGCAGGGCATGGATCTCCTGGGCGGGGTCCAGTCGGTACCCGCGCAGGACGGCGGACAGCGAGGCGAGGAGCCGGTCGCTGGCCGCGGTGAGCGGGTCGTCGGGTCCGGTCGGTCGGGCGTTGTTCGCTGCGGCGTAGCGGCCGGGATGGGTCTTGACGTAGGTCCGCCACGCCTGCGCGGCAGCGGTGAGGGCGTCGCTGCCGGCCCGGCCCTGGGTGGCGTTGCGGATGGTGTCGGCGGCCTCGGTCATGGCGAGGACCGCGATCCGGTGGGCGAGGTCGCCCAGGCTGTCGACGTGGTTGTACAGCGAGGGGGTCTTCACCCCGAGCCGTTGCGCGACCAGTCCCATGCTGAGGTGGTCGAACCCGTCCTGGTCGGCGAGGGCCGCGCCGGCCTCGGTGACCGAGGCGGGGACGAGGCCGGCTCTAGGCACGGGCGGTCGTCCTGGCCAGGAAGGGCAGGGCGACGGCGAGGACCTGGTCGGGGGTCTGGGCGTGCGGGTAGTGACCGACGCCGTCGAGGACGGCGAGCTCGCCGAGACCCCGGGGGAGGTCGGCGACGATCCGCTCGCCCTCCGCGCGGGGGTCGGCCCAGTCGGGGTCGGCGCTGCCCTCGACGACCAGGACCGGGCAGCGGACGTGGGCCAGCTGCGCGGCGGCGTCGGTGGGCTTGGTCTTGCACATGGCCTGCAGGGCCGTCATCCGCCCCGGCTCGGTCAGTTTGGCGTCGATGCGGGCGAGCTCGACGTCCCAGTCGGCGGGCTTCGCCGGGTAGGCGAGGTCGAGGTACTTTTCCCAGCTCGGCAGGCTGCCCCGGAGGATGACCCCCAGCATCTGGGTGGAACCGGCCCGGAAGCGTTTCACCCGCAGCATCCCGGCGAGGTCGAAAGACGAGGCGCGGGTGAACGGGGCGAGCTCGATGAGGCCGGTGACCTGGTCGGGGGCGGTGGCGGCCGCGATGGTCGCGGCCCCCCCGCTGATCGACTGGCCGATGATCACCGCCGGGCCGCCGAGGTGGCGGACGACGGCGAGGAGATCGCCGGCGATGTCGGTGCGGCTGTAGCCGTCCCAGCCGAGGCTGGAGTCCCCGCAGCCGCGGATGTCGACGTTGGCGACCCGGTACCCGGCGGCGGCCAGCGCGGGGGCCAGGAAGCGGTAGGAGTGGCGGCTGTCGCCGATGCCGTGCGCGAGGACGACGAGGGGTCCCTGCCCGGTCACGTCGTAGGCGAGGGTGTTCTCCCCGATGTGCAGGTGGTCGGTCATGGCGTCCTCCAGGGGTGGTTACTAACGCGGTTCGCTCAACACTAATGATGTTCGTTTCTAGTGTCAAGGGTCTCCGGCCACCGGACCGCCGCCGGCAGCCACGTGGAGACCGCTCCCGGCCGGACCGGGCGGAGGCCGCTCGATCGGTCCTGCGGCGACGGCCGTAACCGCCGTTGCGCCGTACGCCGGCCGTCGGCTGCTCGGTCGTCAGCGTGAGTCGGCGTTCTTCACAGCGCAGCCACCACGGAGGGGCTCGCGGACATCACCACCGCGGGGGATCGCTGCGTCCCGGTGGTGGATGAGCAGAACTGTCCACGACTGGAACGCTGATGGGGTTCGTGGCGGCCCGGCTGCGTCCGTCGGCGAGGTGCGGGAGCCTGCCGACCGCCGACGGGAACCTCTGGGTCGCCGGGACCTCACCGTGACTTCCTCGGTTGACCCGGACTGAGCCGGTTCGCCGGCCGACAGCCGGCCCGACCCTCGGACCGGCTCAGTCCCATCGGGTGGGCCACGACTTGTCCCCGGCGACCTCGCGGCCCGGCTCCACCGACCCGGCCATGGCCCCGACCCCCCGCTGAGCGCCGCCCCTTTCGACGGGCGGGAGCAAATCGGGCAGCATCGGCCCGGCACCCGTGCGGGCGCTGAAGTGGAGCGGGACAGTGTTCGCGGTTTGACCAGCCGGTCGACGGGGGAGGGGGCGCGGTGAAGACGATCGGGGTACTCGGGGGGATGAGCGCGGTCGCGACGGGTGAGTACTACCGGCGCCTCAACGACGGGGTCCAGGCGGTCCGCGGGGGGCACGCCGCCGCTGATGTCGTGATCTACAGCGTGGACTTCGCGGTCATCGAGGCCTGCATCCGCACCGGGGCGTGGGACCGGGCCGCCGAGCATCTCGCCGACCGGGCGCGGCGCCTGGAGCGGGCCGGGGCGGAGTTCCTGCTGCTCGCGACGAACACCATCCACCGGGTCGCCGAGCAGGTCGAGGCCGCAGTCGACATCCCGTTCGTGCACATCGTCGACGTCACCGCCGACGCCGCCCTCGCCGACGGCGTCCGCACGCTGGGGCTGCTGGGGAGCGCGCCGGTCATGGCCCCGGGCTTCTACCGCGACCGGTTCACCGGCCACGGCCTCGACGTCCTCGTCCCCGACGCCGCGGACCAGGCCCTGGTGGACGCGGTCATCTTCGACGAGCTCACCCGCGGGGTCTTAACCGACCGGTCCGGGCGGGCGTACCGGCGGGTCATCGCCGACCTCGTCGCCCGCGGAGCCCAGGGGATCGTGCTGGGCTGTACCGAGATCAGCCTGCTCATCACCCCCACCGACGTTCCCGGCACCGTCCTCTACGACACCACCGCCCTGCACGTCGACCGGGCCGTCCAGCTCAGCCTCGACCCGAGCCCGCCCGCGGCGGCTGCACCGACCAAAGGGGAGGCACCCGCCTGTGATGGATAACATATATTATGCATCACGGCGACTCTGTGGATGTCCTGCTCCCCGATCTCACCAACGCGGCCGAGCGGCGGTCGTCTGCATTCCGGGTGATCTACCGAGCGTCGTGAGGGACTGGAGAAAGGACGGTGCGGGTGGACCTGGGTCGGTCGGGTCGGCTGCGGTCTATGTCAGCCGACCCGGCCGGTGGGAGGAACGGTCAGTGGGCGGCGGTGTAGGCGTCGCGGACCTCGGTGGGCACCCGTCCCCGCTCGGACACGGTGTACCCGTGCTCGCGGGCCCAGTCCCGGAGGGCCTTCATGTCCGTCACCGGGGTCCGCGACGACCCGCGGGCGTTCCGCCCGGCCCGGGCCCGCCGCTGAGAGGCCGGCGTGGGGTGGTCGGGGGTGTGGGCCTTGGCCGCCCACACCTCGATCTCCGCGGCGAACTTCTTGGCGTTCTTATCTGACAGGTCGATGGCATAGTCGGTGCCCTCGAAACTGAACCGCACCGTCTGACCCTGGCCGACTTTGAGCTCGGTCCCGTCGAAGTCATCGGTCATTACCTGCAGCATTTTGGTCGTCACGTACTCAATTTTCTTTCCTTGTGCGGTGGGGGCGCCCGTCGAAATCCAGCTTAAACGCCCCGGCTTGGGCCGTCATACCGATGACGGTTCGACCGGCTCGTCCGCCTGGACCTGCGGGGTGGTGTAGGGGGGACGGGGCAGGGTCAGGGTGGCGTGGAGGAGTTGCCCGGCGACTTCCTGGAGGTCGGCGGCGGTGAACGGGCCGGGGCCGGAGGGGTCGGTGGCGGTCAGCGTCTGGCCGCCGTCGGGGGTGGTGGCGGTGACGGCGTGCAGGACCTGGTCGCGGGCGTTCTTCGCGGGCCGGGCCACGGTGTGTGACCAGCTCAGCACCTGCTTGCGGGCGGCGGGGCTGAGTTGGCGGGCGCGGTGTTCGAGTTCGGCGAGGGCCAGGCTGAGGGTGCGTTCGCTGAACACCGGCCCGGTGCCGGCGGCGGGGATGGCGGTGACGGCGTCGCGGACCGCGGCGTGGAGGTGGGCTGCGGCCCACGCAACCGGCCGAGCTCGGCGAGCAGGCCCGCGTCACACGCCATCGCCGCGACCAGGTCGGTGTGCTCAGTCACCGGACTCCCTCGCAGGTGGTGCTGATCGATCGATCGGCCGGCACCCTACCCGGAGGGGCAGATAACCCACCTCTTCTTATATATCTAAGAGTCTCCGCAGGGGGTCTTGTCCCTCGATGCATCGGTGGTGAGGATCACCGGATGAGCGCAGCCGCACGTAGACCGGATCTGAGTGTTGACCAGCAGCAGCTCTACGACCGCATCTGGCCCGACGGCACCACGAGGCCGAACAAGGAGGTTCGGGAGGCTTTGGGCTGGGACAGCACCACCAAGTACTGGGCTGTTCGGGACTCGCTGATCGACCTTGGCCTGGTGTTCGCCGGTCCAGGGCAAGGCGGCACCGTGCGTCGGGCGAACCTCAGCGTCGACCAGCATCAGCTGTACGACCTGGTCCCGGCAGATGGCTCCACAGCTACCAACGCCATGATCCGGACGCAGCTCGAGTGGGATGACGCCCGGTACTGGGCTGTTCGGGACTCGCTGATCGACCTCCGGCTCGTGCTTCGAGGACCCGGCCGAGGAGGCACCGTCCGTCGAACGCTGACCCCAACCTCGGCCGAAACCGTGACCCTGACGGTCACCGCCGTCGACGGCAGTGACCTCGACTTCACGGTCGCAGCGGATCAGGTGGTCGTCGCAGCCGAACGGGCCGTGCGCCGGGAACACACCCTCTATGACGCCATGATCGAGGTCCTAAAGCACGAGTGGGCTGATGACCACCGTGCCCATTTCCTGGCGGTCGAGATGACCGCGCGAGGAGGAGGGCGTAAGACCGGCGGAACATGGTCGCGCCCGGATCTCGTCACCGTCGAAGTGGAGGCACGTAAGTACGCACCAGGCAAGATTCTCAACATCACCACGTTCGAGGTAAAGCCCGCTGACGCTATTAATGTTCAGGCCGTCTACGAGGCCCTTGCGCATCGGCGGTCGGCCACCCATTCATACGTCCTTCTTCACGATCCGTCGACATCCCAGGCGATGACTGATGCGGTGGGGGAAGTATGCCGAGTGGCCTCGTCCCATGGGATTGGAGTGATCACCACCGGTACAGACGAAAGGGATTACAGCAGTTGGAACGAGCTCGAACAGGCACAGCGTCGAGAGCCGGATGCGGAAAGCCTGGAGCAATTCATCGACGGTCAGCTCTCGGAAGAAGCGCAGCAGTCTATCGTGGAAGCACTCAAGAGATGACACTTACTGGAACATATGGAATCCGTGGATAACATCCTTTATCTACGGGTGGGGGAGGGGTTTCAGCGCCGGGTGTATTACGACTCAGTGGGGTGGTCGCAGGTCGGGCGGGTCCTCACCGTGCTCTGAGTAGTAGTCCCTGTAGCGCGTCCGCTGTCGGGGCTGAGGCTGTCGAGCCACCCCGTGAAGCGGGCTGTGAGTGTTGCTGAGCGATCACCCGCGCTGACAACCTGATCGCGGGACGGCGGGCACCAGCCCGCGTCGAGGAGTGAAGCCACCATGCGGCGGCCGACGACTGTCGTATCCGTCGATCCGAAACCGGGGAAGCTGAGCGGTGTGTCCCGGCGGCCGCGGAAAACCTCGTCGCGGATGTTCATTATCAACGCAACGCGCTCGACGCCACGTCGATCGGGTCCTGGCCACGGGCATAGTCCGCGGCCGCCAGTGCGTCGATGTCATCGGCCACGCAGCTGATCCAAGCACGGTGCGCGACCAAGCCCGTGGCCAACGCAGCTGGTGTGCCACCACCGCAGGTCCGCCGCTCTGTGCCGTGCGGCCCGGGATGCCGGCTCCACCGGTCCGGTGCCCGGCATGCAGCGGTGGGGAGTACCCGCTCCGGTCTCGGCGGGTACGCCGGCGGCGGTGCGTGGGCTGTCTCGGGGGCTGGTGTTCTATCGGATCTGGTCCCTACAGTCCGCGGCCATGGCGGACATCGTGAGGTCCCAGCTGGTGGTGGACCCGGCCGCGCTGGCGGCGCAGTGCGCGGCGGCGGCGGCGTTGTCCGCTGCCCTGGTGGCGGCGTCGAGTCCGCCAGCGGGTACGCCGCACCCGCACCCGGTGGTGGAGGTGCTGGTCGGGTCCTTCGAGAACAGCCGGCCGCCGCGGCGGCGGGGTGGGCCGTTCCGGATCTACCTCCGGCCCGACGTGCTGACAGGGCCGGAGGACGACCGGCGGTGGCTGGTCGGCCATGAGACCGCCCACGTCTGTTCAGGGCATCTGGACCGGCGGATCACGAAGGGAGCGGTCGCCCTCGTCCCGGGGCTCCTGCTGGGGGTGGTGGCCGCGGTCGGCATCGGGATTACCGCGGTCCGGGCGGTGGGCCGGGGACAGTTCCGGTTGATCGAGCCACCGGTCGCGGTGCAGTGGCTGGGTCTGCTGGCGGTCGGGTTGATGGCGGCTGCGGCGGTGCTGATCAAGCGGCGGGAGTTGCCGTTCGAGCGGGCCGCCGATGCGTACGCCGCGGGGGTCCTCGGGGTGGCGATGACCACGCAGGTCCAGGACCGAGCGCAAGAAAGGCAGGACCGGTGGCCCTGGTTGGCGCCGGTGTTCGCGCTGATCCGAAGTCACCCCCAGCCGGCGGAGCGATACGCGAGCACCCAGGCCATGGCCGCTGCCCACCCTCGCCGGTCCGACGGCAGCACCGGCTGATCAGGCGGTCCTCAGAGTTCACCCGACGCTGAACCCCCGGTGCTTGCGCCGCCGGGCGGTTGGCGGTTCTGGACTGGTGTCACAGCCGCAGGACGGGCTCGACGAGCACGTAGACGGGGGGTCGGCGACCAGGCCGGGCCGGCTCCCCCGGGACACGACTGCGAGGAGATGTTCGGCGCGGAGCCAGGCGAGGGACCGGGCGACGGTGGACCGGGAGAGGTGCACGGAGCGGGCGAGCTGGTCCCAGCCGCGGGCGACGGTCCGGGTGGCCCAGTCGGTGTGGTCGACGAGGACCCACGCGAAGTCGGTGCGGTGGGTGACCGCGTCGGGGCGGTGCTAGAACTCCGCGGCGGCGGAGACGGCGGCGACCCACAGCATCGGATGCACCGCCGACCGACACCCCGGGGGTACGGGTGGTCAGGTGAGGGTGGCGGTCACTGGTGGGGTCGGGCCCGGCTTACGGGCCGGCGGCTGAACCCAGCGGTAGCGCACGTCAGGCTCGCGTTCTTCGTTGCTGGCGCCGTCGGTGTCCTCGACGACCTGGAAGCCGGCGCTCTCGTAGAAGCGGCGCGCCCGGCTGTTCCTGGTGAACGCCCACAGCTCCAGGTGCCCGTTGCTGTGGGCCTTCGCTCGCTCCAGCAGCGCCCGCCCGACCCCTCGGCCCTGGGCGGCGGGCAGGACGTACAACTGGTCGATCCAACCCGGGCGGGTGGCGAGGACTCCCGTGATCGTGACGCCCTCCCGGGCCACGACCACTTCGTCCTCGACGAGGAGGACGACGGTCACCCAGCCCAGGTCGTCGTCCGGGCTGTGGACGACCGGCAGCCAGGGCATCGCGGCGGCCTTGCTCGCCCGGATGAGCGCCGCGACCTCTGCAGCGTCGGCGGGTTCCGCCGGCTCGAGCCGTTGGCCCTCCCCAGTCGCACCCGTCCTGGGCGACATGACCGGGTCACGGCTGGGTGGCTGACCGTTAGTCCCTGTCCCAAAACGGGCCTCCGGGTCGGGCCGTCCCGCGGTCACGGCGCCCGGTCCAGGGTGTTGAGCAGGAAGCCGGTCACGAGGGCCATCGCGCGCGCGACGAGCCGGCCGTCTGCGGCCTGCAGCGCAGCGGTCCGCTTCGGCGCCTGGGGTTGGCCGTGTCCGGTGCCGGCATCGTTGCGGAGCCGGTTGACGGTGACCGCGAGGTGGAAGACCGCCTGGTGGACAGCCCGGAGCCGGGCGGTGTCGGACGCACCGACCCAGTCACTCGGTGCCGGGGTCAGCCCGAGTTGGGCGTA
>CAXSIB010000061.1:0-12045 GCA_964237095.1 uncultured Actinomycetales bacterium | reverse complement strand
CGGTCCGGGCGACCGCCGCGGCCCGGTCCAGGCGGAGCCCGCCGCTGACCTCGAGCAGCACCCGCGGCGGCCGCGGACCCCGGGGCCGGACCGACGCCCGGGCGGCGAGCGCCCGGACCCGCGCCACCGCGTGGACCAGGTCGGCCTCCGCGAAATTGTCGAGCAGGACTTGCGTCGCACCGTGCTCGAGGGCCTCGTCGAGCTGATCCAGGTCGTCGACCTCGACCTGCACGACGACCCCCGCCGGGGTGTCCCCCGAGCGCTGGGACGCGTGGACCCGGTCGAGGGCGGCGCCCACCCCGCCGGCGGCCGTCACGTGGTTGTCCTTGATCAGCACGCCGTCGTCGAGGCCGCGGCGGTGGTTGACCCCGCCGCCGCAGCGGACCGCGTACTTCTCCAGGTCCCGCAGCCCGGGCGTGGTCTTGCGGGTGTCGCGGACCCGGGCCCCGCTGCCGGCGACGGCATCGACCCACGCCCGCGTCGCGGTCGCGATGCCCGACAGGTGGCCGAGCAGGTTGAGCGACACCCGCTCGACCGACAGCACCGCCCGGGCCGGCCCGCGCAGCTCCGCGAGGACGTCGCCCGGCGCGAGCCGGTCACCGTCGCGGGCGACCAGCCGCACGGCCGCGGCCGGGCCGAGGCAGACGTCCAGCAGCGCGGCGAGGACCGGCATCCCGGCCGCGGTCCCGGCCTGGCGGGTGACGTAGCGGACGTCGAGGACGGCCGCCGGATCGACGGTCGCCGCGGACGTGAGATCACCCCGCGTGCCCAGGTCCTCGGCCAGTGCCCGGTCCAGGACGACCAGCAGATCGGCGGGGTCGAGGCCCGCGGCGAGCAGGGCGTCGCGGCTCGCCGGCCGCAGCGGGTGGCGGCCGGCGGCGGTGGCAGGAGCGGCGTCGGCGGCAGTCGTGGTGGCAGTGGCCGTGCCGGCGGGGACGTACGTGCCGGGCGTCGGCGTGCGGGTCCCGGTGGTGCTCGTCGTGGTCGTCACGCGGCCACCGCCGACTGCTCGAGCGGGACGCTGACCGGGGTGCCCGTGCCGTCCAGGCGGACGACCACCCGCCGTCGGCGCCACGCCTCGGACGTCGCGGGGTGGTCGCTGCGCCAGTGGCAGCCGCGGCTCTCCTCGCGGGCGGCGGCCGCGGCCACGATCGCCGACGCCGTCGTCCAGCGGTTGACCGCGTCCCACGACGGGGTCGCCGTCCCGCCGGTCAGCCCGGCCAGCTCGACCGCGGCCCGGTCGAGGCCGAGCCGGTCGCGCCGGAGGCCGGCGTGCCGCGTCACGGTCGACCGGATCGCCGCGATCGCGCCGACACCGACGACCGGCACCGGCGCCTCGACGGCCACGGTCGACGCCGGCCGCTCGGGCAGGTCCCGGCGCAGGCGGGCCGCGAGCCGGCGGCCGAACACCATCCCCTCGACCATGCTGTTCGAGGCGAGCCGGTTGGCCCCGTGCAGCCCGGTCGCAGCCACCTCGCCGACCGCGAACAGACCTGCCACGTCGGTCGCGCCCCAGCGGTCGGTGCGGACCCCGCCGCACAGGAAGTGCTCGACCGGCGCGACCGGGATCGGTGACGCCGACGGGTCGGTGCCCGCGGCCAGGCAGGCCGCCCACACCGTCGGGAACCCGGTCCGCAGCGTCCGAGCCCCGAGCGCCGTGGCGTCGAGGAAGACCGCGTTCGCGACCCCGCCGACCCGCTCGGCCATGACCTCGTCGATCCGCCGCGCGACGATGTCGCGCGGCGCGAGGTCGGCCAGCGGGTGGACGCCGGCCATGACGAGCGCGGCGGTGCTGTCCCGCAGGACCGCGCCCTCCCCGCGCAGCGCCTCGGTGACCAGCGGGATCCGGCCGGTGGCCGGCGCGTCCACCCCGGCCGCGGTCGCCGCCGACGCCGTCCCCGGACCCCAGGTCCGCAGGGCCGTCGGGTGGAACTGGACGAACTCGAGGTCGACCAGCGACGCCCCGGCCCGCAGCGCCAGCGCGAGGCCGTCGCCGGTGACCTCGGCGGGGTTGGTGGTCGCCTCGTAGACCCCGCCCGCCCCGCCGGTCGCGAGCACGACCGCGCGGGCGGTGAGCACCGTGTCGTCGTCCGCCGTGCTGTCCGGTCCGACCGTGCCCCCCGAGACGGTCGGACGCAGGACGAGCCCCGTGACCTGGCGGCCGTGGCGGCCGTGCACGGTCACGAGGTCGACGACCGTCGTGTGCTCGACGACCTCGACCCCCGCGACCCGCACCGCGGCGACCAGGGCGCGACTGACCTCCGCGCCGGTCGCGTCACCGCCCGCGTGGGCGACCCGGCGCCGGTGGTGGCCGCCCTCGCGGGTGAGCGCGAGGTGCCCGTCGGCACCGCGGTCGAACCGGGCGCCCACGCCGAGCAGGTCGGCCACCCGGGCCGGGGCCTCCTCGGTGAGGATCCGGACGACGTCGTCGTCGCACGCCCCGACCCCGGCGACCGCGGTGTCGGCGGCGTGCAGGCGGGGCTCGTCGTCCGCGCCGAGCGCGGCGGCGATCCCGCCCTGCGCCCACGGCGTGCTCCCGCTCGACAGCGTCCCGGACGTGACGAGCACGACCCGCCGGGTGCCGGCGAGCCCGAGGGCGACCGACAGGCCCGCGACCCCGGACCCGACGACGACCACGTCCGCGTCGGCGCCGGCGGTGACATCGGTGCCCGCGGCGAGGGTGCTCCCGGACCGGGCCGGGCGGACCGGCGGCGTGCTCACTCCCCACCCCCCACGCGGGCGGCGGAGCGGGGACCGGCGCTCACCGCGATCATCCGTTCCACCGCGCGGCGGGCGGGGACGGCGACGTCGTCGGGGATGAGGACCTCGTCACGGCCCTCCTCCAGGCACCGCAGGAGCAGTGCGGGGGTGATCATCTTCATGTAGCGGCAGGACGCCCGCTCGTTCATCGGCAGGAACCTCGTGTGCTGGTTCACCTTCCGCAGCTGGTGCAGCATCCCGATCTCGGTCGCGACGAGTGCGGTGTCGGCGGTCATCGTCCGGGCCAGGTCCGCCATCGCCCCGGTGGACAGGATGTGGGTGCGGTCGGCGGGCAGGTCACCGGTGCCGGCGAGGTAGATCGCGGAGGTCGCGCAGCCGCACTCGGGGTGGACGAGCAGCTCCGCGTCCGGGTGGGCGGCGACCTGCTCGCGCACGTCCGCCGGGGAGATGCCGGCGTGGACGTGGCACTCCCCCAGCCACACCTGGAGGTCGTCCCGCCCGGTCTGGCGGCGGACGTGGGCGCCGAGGAACTGGTCGGGCAGGAACAGGACGGGCGTGTCGGCCGGGATGGTGTCCACCACCTCGACCGCGTTGGACGACGTGCAGCAGATGTCGGCCTCGGCCTTGACCGCCGCGGTGGTGTTGACGTAGGCGACGACGACCGCGCCCGGGTTGTCGGCCTTCCACGCGCGCAGCTGGTCGGCGTCGATGGTGTCGGCCAGCGAGCAGCCCGCGGCCGCGGTCGGGATGAGGACGGTCTTGCGCGGGGACAGGAGCTTCGCGGTCTCGGCCATGAAGTGGACGCCGCAGAAGACGATCGTCGACGCGTCGGTGGAGGCCGCGATCCGTGACAGGGCGAGGGAGTCACCGACGTGGTCGGCCACGTCCTGGATCTCCGGCACCTGGTAGTTGTGCGCCAGCAGGACCGCGTCCCGCTCGCGGGCGAGGCGGCGGACCCGGTCCGCCCAGTCCGCCGGCAGCCCGCCGGCGGTGTCCGGCCGCGGCGTCCGTCGGGTGACGGTCGGCGCGATGTCGACTGCGGTCATCGGGGCTCCCCCGGTCGAGCGGGAGGTTCGCGCCCGGGAGGCGCTCACGGTCCCGCGTGTTTACGCCTCAGAGGCGATAACTGCTCGGCACGCTAGCATCCAGCCGTGGCAGGTGCAGCCGAGGGGGCCGGGACGGCAGGGGGCGCAGCGCCGGCGACGGCTGCGACGGCAGCGACGCCAGGCAGCACCGCGACCGGGGCGACCCCGGCCGGCACCCCGTGGCCGGCCTATCCGCACGAGGTCGTCGCGGTCGTCCTGTCGGTCCGCGACGGCGTCCTGTCGGTGCTGCTGTGGCGCCGCGCGCGGGCGCCGTTCGCGCGGCGGTGGGCGCTGCCCGGCGGCGGCGTCGGGCCGGCCGAGCGGCTGCGCACCGCGATCGGCCGCCACCTGGCCGACAAGGTGGACGTCCACGAGGTCGCCCACCTCGAGCAGCTCGCGACCCACAGCAACGTCCGCCGCGACCCCCGTGCACGCGTGCTGGCGACCGCCTACCTCGGGCTCGTCCCGTCCTCGGCGGCGCCGTCGCTGCCGGCGGACACCCGGTGGTGGCCGGTGTCCGCGCTGCCGCCGACGGCGTTCGACCACGACGAGTTCGTGGCCGCCGCGGTCGACCGCCTGCGCGCCAAGCTCTCCTACACGAACGTCGGGTTCGCCCTCGCCCCGGCGGAGTTCACCCTGTCCACGCTGACCGAGGTCGTCGGCGGCGCCCTCGGCTACCCCGTCACCGCGACCAACCTCGCGCGGGTGATGAACCGCCGCGAGCTGATCGAGCCGACCGGGGAGCTGAGCCCGCCCGGCCGTGGCGGCGGCCGGCCGGCGATGACCTACCGCTTCCGCTCGCGGGTGCTCGCGGTCACCGACCCGTTCGCGGTGCTCCGGCCACCCCGTGCCGCCGCCCGGGGCGGCTGAGAGCCGTCACCAGCCGGCGGGCAGCGGCCGCCCCTCGTCGTACCCGGCGGCGGACTGGACCCCGACGACCGCGAGCTCGGCGAACTCGGGCAGCGTCCGCGCCCCGGCGTAGGTGCAGGCGCTGCGGACGCCCGAGGTGATCTGGTCCAGCAGGTCCTCCACCCCCGGGCGCCGCGGGTCGAGCAGCATCCGCGAGGAGGAGATGCCCTCCTCGAACAGGCCCCGGCGGGCGGCGTCGAGGGCGGAGCTGCCGCGGTCGCGGGCCGCGACGGCGCGAGCCGAGGCCATCCCGAAGCTCTCCTTGTAGGCCCGGCCCTGCGCGTCGCGGTGCAGGTCGCCGGGGCTCTCGTGGGTGCCCGCGAACCAGGACCCGATCATCACCTGCGACGCTCCGGCGGCCAGCGCGAGGGCGACGTCGCGCGGGTGACGGACCCCGCCGTCGGCCCACGCGTGCGCGCCCAGCTCGCGGGCGGCGCCGACGCAGTCCAGTACCGCGGACAGCTGCGGGCGCCCGTACCCGGTCATCATCCGGGTCGTGCACATCGCGCCCGGGCCGACGCCGACCTTCACGATGTCGGCCCCGGCCGCGACGAGGTCCCGCACGCCCTCGACGGTCACGACGTTGCCCCCGACGACCGGGACCGCCGGGTCGAGCGCCCGGACCGCGGCCAGGGCGTCGAGCATCTTGCGCTGGTGGCCGTGGGCGGTGTCCAGGACGAGGCCGTCGACGCCGGCCGCCAGCAGCACCTCGGCCTTCGCGGCGACGTCGCCGTTCACCCCGACCGCGGCGGCGATCCGCAGCCGCCCGAGGCCGTCGAGGGCCGGGCGGTAGATCGTCGAGCGCAGGATCCCCGTCCGGGTCAGCGCCCCGACGAGGTGCCCGTCGCGGACCACCGGGACGAACCGGCGCCGGGCCACGACCAGGGCCTCGAACGCGGCCGGCAGCCCGTCGCGCTCGACCACGTCGGCGTCGAGGGTCACCGGGTCCCGCGACATGACCGCGCCGAGGGTCGTGTACTGGTCGACCCCCGCCACGTCGGCCTCGGTGACGACCCCGACCGGCGCGCCGTCCTCGACCACCACGACCGCGCCGTGGGAACGCTTGGGCAGCAGGTGCAGGGCGTCGAGCACGGTGTCCTCGACGCCGAGGCGCACGGGGGTCTCGTACACGGCGTGGCGGGACTTGACCCAGGCGACGACCTCCGCGACCACGTCGAGCGGGACGTCCTGCGGCAGGACGGCGATCGCGCCCCGGCGGGCGACGGTCTCGGCCATCCGCCGGCCGCTGACCGCGGTCATGTTCGCGACGACCACCGGGATCGTCGTGCCGGTGCCGTCGGCGGTGGCCAGGTCGACCTCGAGGCGGCTCGCGACCTCCGACCGGCCCGGGACGAGGAAGGCGTCGGAGTAGGTCAGGTCGTGGTCGGGGGTGTTGCCCGCGAGGAATCGCACGCCCCGACGGTATGCGGCTCGGCCCCGGCCGAGTGCGGGTCGGACGGTGGTGGGCACGGACCGGGCGGGACGGCGCCCCCTCCGGTCGGGCCGCGGCCCGTCCTCGGGGTCAGCCGGCGGTGCGCTCGGCGATCACCGCGGCGATGCCCGGCAGGACCCGCGGGTCGACGGTGTGGCCGAGCGGGTGGTCGGCGAGCAGGACGTCGGCGCCGCGGTCGCGCAGCTGGGCGACCAGCGTCGCGGTGACCGCCGGCGGCGCGAGCGGGTCCCGCCGGCCGTTGGACACGACGGCCCAGCGGCCGTTCAGGTCCGCGGCGGGCGGCTCGGCGAAGGGCACCATCGCGCCGAGCAGGACGACCCCGGCGAGCAGGTCCGGCCGGGCGAGCAGCAGCGAGGTCGCGATGTTCGCGCCGTTGGAGAACCCGACCGCGACCCAGGAGCCGGGGGCGATGCCGTACGCCGCACCGGCGGCCTCGACGAACGACGCCAGCTCGGCGGTCCGCTCGCGCAGGTCGTCCTCGTCGAAGACGCCCTCGGCGTGCCGGCGGAAGAAGCGCAGCGCGCCGCCCTCGGAGACCGTGCCCCGCGGGGACAGCAGCGGGGAGTCCGGGCCCAGCCGGCCGGCGAGGGGCAGCAGGTCGTGCTCGTCGGCGCCCGTGCCGTGGAGCAGGAGCAGCGGCGGACGGCCCGGTCCCGGTCGCCAGACGTGCGGGCGGTCGAGGCTGGCCCCCGCGGTGGCCGCCGCGGTCACCGGCCGGCCGCGGGGGCGACGGGCCCGTCCGCCTGGTCGCCGTCGCGGTCCACGTCCCTGTCGACATCGAGGGTGAAGGCCGGCAGGGCCGCGGCGATCTGCGCGCGGTCGGGCTCCAGCCACGGCGGCAGCTTCAGGGTGCGGCCGAGCTCGAGCAGGGGCTCGTCGATCGCGAAGCCGGGGTCGTCGGTGGCGATCTCGAACAGCACGCCGCCGGGCTCGCGGAAGTAGATGCTCTTGAAGTACTGGCGGTCGCGGATCTCGGTGACGGCGACCCCGGCGGCGAGCAGCTCGCCCTGCCAGCGGGTCATCGTCGGCAGGTCCGGGGCGCGGAACGCGACGTGATGGACGGTGCCGCCGGCCTGCCGTCCCCGCTCGGCCGCGCCCGGGGTGACGTCGAGCAGCGTCCCGGCGCCGCCGCCGGCCATCGCGAAGCGGGTGTCGCCGCGGGACTCCGCGGTGAGCCCCATGCCGAGCAGGTCGGTCAGCATGCCGGCCGTCGGGTCGAGCAGCCGCTCGCTCATCGTGACCGAGTGCAGGCCGCGGATCGCGTGCTCCGCCGGGATCGACGCGACGCCGTCCCAGCCGGACCGCTCGTCACCGGGCGCACCGACCAGCTCCAGACGCATCCCGTCGGGGTCGCGCAGGACGAGGAGGTCCTCGCCGTGGCGGGTGGACGGGGCGTCGACGTCCATGCCGAGGGCGGTCAGGCGCGTGTGCCACCAGCCGATCGAGGTGGGCGGGACGCTGAACGCGGTGGTGCTGGCCATCCCGGCGCCGAGGCGCCCCCGCGGCACGCCGGGCCACGGGAAGAAGGTGAGCAGGCTCGACGGCCGGCCGAGGGTGTCGCCGTAGTAGAGGTGCCAGGAGTCCGGCGCGTCGAAGTTCACGGTCCGCTTGACCAGGCGGAGGCCGAGGACGTGGGCGTAGAAGTCCACGTTGCCCTGCGGGTCGGAGCCGATCGCGGTCACGTGGTGCAGGCCGAGCGGGGCGATCGTCGTCATCGGGTCTCCTCCGGCGCCGCGGTCCGCGGGCGTCGCATCGATTGTTGCGTGGTCAACGACATGGAGACTACCGCAGGTCGTTGCGTCGTCAACTATCAGTCGGCGGGGGCACCGGACGAGGCCGCGCCGCCACGACGGCGTCGAAGACCGTCCGGCGGGGCACGCCGAACCGTGCGGCGACCTCGGCCTGGGCCACCTTCCGGTCCGTTCCCCCGGCGACGGCGGCGGCGACCGCGGCGGCGAGGGTGTCGGGGCCGGCGTCCCCGGCGGGCGGTGGCGCCCCGCCGACCACGAGGGTGATCTCCCCGAGCACCTCCCGCGCGGCCGCCCACGCGGCCAGCGCCCCGACGCCGTCGCGGACCACCTCCTCGTGGGTCTTGGTCAGCTCCCGGCACACCGCGGCGGGCCGGTCCGCGCCGAAGGCCGCGCTCATGTCGGCGAGGGTCACGGCGAGCCGGCGGGGGGACTCGAAGAACACCAGCGTCCGCGGCTCGGCGGCCAGCGCCGCCAGCGCGCGGCCCCGCTCCCCCGGCCGGCGCGGCAGGAAGCCCTCGAAGCACCAGCGGTCCGTCGGCAGCCCCGACACGGCGAGCGCGGCGACCGGCGCCGACGGCCCGGGGACCACCGTGACGGTCAGCCCGGCCGCCGTCGCCTCCCGGACGAGGACGAAGCCCGGGTCGGACACCGTCGGCATCCCCGCGTCGGTGACCAGCGCCACGACGGCCCCGGCCCGGGCGGCGGCGACCAGCTCGGCGACCCGGGCGCGCTCGGTGTGCTCGTCCACCCGCAGGACCCGGCCCGTGGGCTCGACCCCGAGGCGGCGGCACAGCGCCCGCAGCCGCCGGGTGTCCTCCGCCGCGAGCACGCCGGCGGTCGCCAGGACCTCGAGCAGGCGCGGCGACGCGTCCCGGGTGTCCCCGATGGGCGTCGCGAGCAGCACCACGTGCCCCGGTCCGTCGGACCGCGCCACCGGGCCGGACGCGAGGGCCGCCGTCTCGTCCGCCGTCTCGTCCCTGGCGTCGGTCCCCCGGTCGGGCTCGTCGGTCGCGGACACGGGCGTCATCCTCCCCGGCGCCAGCCCGACCCCGCGCGGCCGTGACGCCGCGGGCCGGGTCGGGCCGGCGGCGGCGAGCGGGTCGGGACCCGGCGGGCCGGGCCCGTCCTTACGATGCTCGACCGTGGCACTGACACCTCGTGACGCCGTGGCTCCGACACCTCCCGACACCGCGGCCCCGACCCCGGCCGTCCCCGTGTCCCCGACCCCGACCCGGCGCCGCCCGTGAGCGGGACCGACGTCGACAGCGACCTCGAGACCGGTGCCGTCGCCCTCGACCGCGTCCCGGGGCCGACCCGGACCGCGCTCGGCCGCGACGCGTCCGGCGCGCCGCTGGGACTGCTGCGCGACCGCCTCGTCGCGCCGATGCCCGCCCGGAGCCTGCTGTGGTGGCTGGTCTACGTCGGGCTCACCGCGGTGGGCGGGGTGCTGCGCTTCGTGCACCTGGCCAACCCGCGCGCGTTCGTCTTCGACGAGACCTACTACGCCAAGGACGCCTGGTCGCTGCTGCACTTCGGCACCGAGCAGAACTACGGGACGACGGCGAACGCGCAGATCCTCGCCGGGCACACGCTGAGCCAGTGGACGCCGGGCGGGGAGTACGTCGTCCACCCGCCGGTCGGGAAGTGGATGATCGCGCTCGGCGAGGCGGCGTTCGGGATGACGCCGTTCGGCTGGCGCTTCACGACCGCGACGTGCGGCACGATCGCGATCCTGCTGGTCGGGCGTCTCGCGCGGCGCCTGACCCGCTCGGACCTCCTCGGTGCGGTGGCGGCGCTGCTCTACGCCGTCGACGGGCTCGCGATCGTCGAGGCGCGGACCGCGATCCTCGACTCGCTGCTGGCCTTCTGGCTGCTGCTCGCCCTGTCCTGCCTGCTGATCGACCGCGACGTCGCCCGCCGCCGGCTCCTCGCCGCCCTCGACGACCGCCGCGGGCGCGGTGACCCGGCCGGGGGCCGCGGCCGCTACCCGACCCACGCGCTCGGCCCGAAGCTCGGCATCCGCTGGTGGCGCTGGGCGGCCGGCCTCTTCTTCGGCCTCGGCTGCGCGACGAAGTGGAACGGGGTCTTCCTGCTCGCCGTCATGGGCGTGCTCACCTGGCTGTGGGACGTGTCCGCGCGACGGGCGATCGGCGTCCCCCGGTGGCTGTCGGCGTCGTTCCTGCGCGACGCCCCGGGGGCCTTCCTGTCCCTCGTCGGCACGACCCTCGTGGTGTACACCGCGTCCTGGTCGGGCTGGTTCTTCACCGGCGGCGGCTTCAACCGGCACTGGACGACACAGCCGCACACCGCGCCGGGACCGGTGGCCCGATTCCTGCCGTCGGTGATCCGGGACTGGCTGGACTACCACCGGCAGATGTACCAGTTCGACACCGGGCTGAGCACGCCGCACCCGTACGCGTCGAACGCGATCGGCTGGCTGCTCCTGTACAAGCCGGTGGCGTTCGCGTACACCGGCAGTCTGTCCCCGACGGGCGCCGTGGTGACCAGCGGCCCCGACGTCCGCGCCGTGCACGCCCTCGGGACCCCCCTGCTGTGGTGGGGCGCCTGCCTCGCACTCGTCGTGTGCCTGTGGCTGTGGGCCGGCGCCCGGGACTGGCGCGCGGGCTTCGTGCTCGCGGGCGTCCTCGGGACCTGGATCCCCTGGCTGCACTACTCCCACCGCACGATCTTCAGCTTCTACGCGATCGTCGTGCTGCCGTTCCTCGTGCTCAGCCTGGTGATCGTCATCGGTCGTCTCCTCGGCGGCGTCGCCGCGAGTGCGAACCGGCGGCTGTGGGCGACCGCGGTGTGCGGGGTCTTCGTGGCTCTCGTGGTCGTCAACTCGGCGTACAACTACCCGATCCTGACCAACGAGCTGATCCCGTACACGTCGTGGCTGCACCGCATGTGGTTCCGGTCCTGGATCTGACCCCCGAGCCCACCGGCAGCCGGCGGCCGCCCGGACCGCTCGCAGCAACGGCCGGCCCGGCTCGATGATCCCGGCGACGTCGCTCGGTGGTGGGACGCTCCGAGGATGAGCTTCCCCATCGACCCGGACTGCGTCCACGAGGTGCTGCTGGACGGCACGTGGTACCCGGTGGAGAGCGGCAGCTTCCGCGTCTCGGACGACGCCATGGCGGCCTACCGCCCGAGCCGGTCGGAGGGTCGTCCCGGGCAGCTGGTCTTCGACCCGGCCTTCGCCTTCGTCGATCACGGGAGCGGCCTGACGATGGTCGGCCCGATCGCGTCGATCACTGCTCTCAGGTTGGTCTGAGGCCCCGGGATCGTCCGGCCCGACCGGACCACCCTCGACACCTGGGGTCTCGGAGAGCTCCTGCACGACCACTCGGGTGGAGCTGAGGGGATTCGAACCCCTGACCCCCTCGATGCGAACGAGGTGCGCTACCAGCTGCGCCACAGCCCCCTGACGTGCCGCGACGTTACCACGCAGGACACCTGGCCTCGGTCCGTCGGGGGTCCGCGCACCTGCCGGCGGAGAACGCCGACCGGGCCCGCGGGCGGGTCAGACCGCGACCTCGACGGTGAGCTCGTCCTGCTCGTCGTGCTCGGCCGCGGCCGGGCCCGCGGCACTCCCGCCGAGGGCGGTCGCCCCGGCCGGGGTGGCCCCGGCGACGCGGCCGGGGAGACCGAGGGAGATCCGACCGGTCTCCTCACCGGCGGGCTGCGACGCACTCGTCCACGAGCCCGCGACCCCGAAGTCGATGGTCGCGACCGTGCGCGGCGCCCGCGGGGCGGACATGTAGGTCGGCAGCGGGACGGGTGTGGGCTGCCACGAGGCGGGGTCGAGAGGCACCGGGTCCACAGATGCCGGGACGAGACCGGCGGCGACCGCCGCCGGGCCGGCCGCGAGGACCGCGGCGAGCCGGGCGCGGTCGATGCCGTCGGTGACCTGCTCGGCCCGACCCCAGGAGGCGACGACGCCGACCTCGCCGACCGAGGCCCACGACGGCTCCTCGGTCCCCGAGGTCGCCGACGCGTCCGCCGTGGACCGGGCCACGGCACCGACGCGGGGACCGACGCCCCGGGTCGTGCGCACGGCACCCGCACCGGCATCGCGGGCCAGCTCCCCCGCGCGGCTGCGGCGCCGGTACCCGCGCCGGGCGCG
>CAXSIB010000060.1:0-12079 GCA_964237095.1 uncultured Actinomycetales bacterium | reverse complement strand
AGGTCGGCCAGGAGGTCACCGTCGAGGTCCTCGACGTCGACATGGACCGCGAGCGGGTCTCGCTGTCGCTCAAGGCGACGCAGGAGGACCCCTGGCAGCTGTTCGCCCGGACCCACGAGATCGGGCAGGTCGTCCCGGGCAAGGTCACCAAGATCGTGCCGTTCGGCGCGTTCGTGCGGGTCGACGACGGCATCGAGGGCCTCGTCCACATCTCCGAGCTGGCCGAGCGCCACGTGGAGACCGCGGACCAGGTCGTCGGCGTCAACGACGACATCTTCGTCAAGGTCATCGACATCGACCTGGACCGTCGTCGGATCTCCCTCTCGCTGAAGCAGGCCAACGACTCGACCACCGGCGCCTCGGTGACCGAGGAGTTCGACCCGTACCTGTACGGGATGCCGCCGAGCTTCGACGAGAACGGCGCCTACATCGGGCCGGAGGGCTTCGACCCGGAGACCAACGAGTGGCGCGACGGCTTCGACGCCCAGCGCGAGGAGTGGGAGCGCCAGTACAACGAGGCGTACGCCCGCTGGACCGCCCACCGCGAGCAGGTGGAGCAGGCCCGCACGACGGCCAGCGAGGAGTCGCCGTCGACCTACTCCTCCGAGACCTCGTACGAGTCGGACTCCGAGGAGACCGAGGCGCCTCCGAGCGGCCTCGCGACCGACGAGGCGCTGCAGGCCCTGCGCGCGAAGCTGACAGGCGGCAGCTGACCAGCTCCCGTCCAGCACGGCCGCGCCGCCCCGGGATCTCCCGCGGGCGGCGCAGCCGTCTCGTGCGCCGTCCCGCGGTGGTCGTGCGGCGGCCCGACCGCCCGCCGGCCGGCGTGGCCTCCCGGCCGGCCCGGGTGACCAGGGCCGGGGGCCGCGCGTGCTGACCGTCGTGCTCCCGCTGGTCGGGGCGCTGGTCCTGACCGTGGCGTGCGGCGCGTTCGTGCTCGCCGAGTTCTCCCTGATCACCGTCGACCGGCTGGCGGTGGAGAAGAAGGCGGCGGAGGGGTCCGGTGCGGCCGCCGGGGTGCTCGGGGCGCTGAAGACCCTGTCCACCCAGCTGTCGGGCACCCAGGTCGGCACGACCCTGACCACACTCGGGATCGGGCTGCTGGCCGAGCCGGCACTGTCACGGCTCGGAGAGGACCTCCTCCACGACGTCGGCATGACGGGCGGCGGCGTGCGGGCGACGGCCGGGGTCCTGTCGGTCGCGCTGTCCACCGGTGCGGCGGCCATCCTCGGCGAGCTGATCCCGAAGAACATCGCGATCGCCCGGCCGCTGGCCTCGGCGCTGGCCGTGCAGAGCTTCCAGCGCGGCTTCACCCGGCTCGCCCGGCCGGTCATCTCGGCGTGCAACGGCACGGCCAACACCGTCCTGCGCCGGTTCGGGGTGTCCCCGCAGGAGGAGCTCGCCTCCGCCCGGTCACCCGACGAGCTGGCCTCGCTGGTCCGGCGGTCCGCTCAGGTCGGGACGCTGCCGGGGTCGACCGCCGCCATGGTCGAGCGCTCACTGGAGTTCGGCGACCGCATCGCCGAGGAGGTCATGACGCCCCGCACCCGGGTCCGGGCCCTCGCCCCGGGAGACCCGGTGGCCACCGTCGTCGACCTGGCCCGGTCGACCGGACTGTCCCGGTTCCCGGTGGTCGGCGCCGAGCGGGAGGACGTCGTCGGCATCGTCGGTCTCCGGGAGGCGGTCGGAGTGCCCCTCGACCGCCGGTCGACGGTCGCGGTGGGCGCGGTCATGAGCCCGCCGCTCGTGGTCCCGGGCAGCATCCCGCTCGACGAGCTGCTCGAGCAGCTGCGGGTGGCCGCGGTGCACCTCGCGGTCGTGGTGGACGAGTTCGGCGGCTGGGACGGCATCGTCAGCGTCGAGGACCTCGTCGAGGAACTGGTCGGCGACGTGTTCGACGAGCACGACCGCACGCGCAGCGACGTCGTCCTCGCCCGCGACGGGTCCTGGTCGCTGTCGGGTCTGCTCCGCCCCGACGAGGTGGCCGAGCGCACGGGTCTCGAGCTGCCGGAGCACACGTCCTACGAGACCGTCGCCGGCCTGCTCGTCCGCGGGCTCGGCCGGGTCCCGGTCGCCGGCGACACCGTGACGGTGGACGCCCAGGTGCCCGCGGACCCCGGGGCGGACGACCCGACGACCCCGGTCGACGTGCCCGTCCGCCTGACGGTGGTCGCGATGGACCGCCGCCGCGTCGACCGCCTGCGCCTCGAGCGCATCGACGCCGACGCCGACGCCATCAGGGTCACGGACGCCGTCACCGCGGGGGGCGTCCGGTGACCGTCGTCCTGCTCGTGGCGCTGCTGGTCGGCAACGCCTTGTTCGTCACCGCGGAGTTCGCCCTCGTCTCCTCGCGCCGGTCCGCGATGGAGACCCTGGTGGCCGGCGGCTCCCGGGGGGCGCGGGTGGCGATGGGCGGCATGGAGCACATCACGGTGATGCTCGCCGGCGCCCAGCTCGGGATCACCCTCTGCTCGGTCGGCCTCGGCGCGGTCGCCGAGCCCGCGATCTCCCACGTCCTCGAGCCGCTCGCCGCCGACGTCGGGCTGCCCGGCGCCGTGGCCGGCGGGGCGTCGTTCGTCGTCGCGCTCGCGATCGTCATGTTCCTGCACGTGGTCTTCGGCGAGCTCGTGCCCAAGAACGCGGCGATGGCCGCCCCCGAGCGGGCGGCCAGCGTCTTCGGCGCAGCCCTGGTCGGGATCGTCACCGTGATCCGGCCGGTCCTCTGGGTCGTCAACGGCCTTGCGAACGGCGCGGTCCGCCTCGTGGGGCTGTCGCCGAAGTCGGAGGTGACCAGCGCGTTCACCCCGGACGAGGTGGCCGGCATGGTGGCCGAGGCCCACCGCGAGGGCCTGCTCGAGGACGAGGAGGGCGCGCTGGTGGCCGGGGCCCTGAGCTTCGCCGAGCGCCCGGTCGGCGGGCTGGCGAAGCCGCTCGCGGAGATGGTCACGGTCGCCGACGGCGTGAGCCCCGAGCAGGTCGAGTCGCTGTCGGCCCGGACGGGCTACAGCCGCTTCCCGGTGACCGACCGGGCCGAGCTGGTCGGGTACGTCCACCTCAAGGACGTCCTGGAGACGGACCCCGGCCGCCGGGCCGCCCCGGTGGCCCGGTCGGTGTTCCGGACCATGGCGACGGTCGCCGCGACCGACGACCTCGGCGTCGCGCTGGCCACCATGCAGGACGCGCGGTCCCACCTCGCCCGGGTCCTCGGCGCGGACGGGGTCGCCGTGGAGGGCATCGTCGCCCTCGAGGACATCGTCGCGCAGCTGGTCAGGGGCGGCTCGCGGCGGCCGGCGGGGGCGCCCCGGCCCGCCGTGGCGACCGGGTCCTGAGCGGCGCCGCCCGGTCCGGACCGCGGTCCGGGCATCCTGTCGGTCCCGACGCCTACCGTTGTCCCGGTGAGACCAGCAGACGAGCTCCAGCGCAGCGTCGCCCCGTTCGAGGTCGTGTCGGAGTTCACCCCGTCGGGTGACCAGCCGACCGCGATCGCGGACCTGACCCGCCGCGTCCGGGGCGGTGAGCACGACGTGGTCCTCCTCGGCGCGACCGGCACCGGCAAGTCCGCGACCACGGCCTGGCTGATCGAGCAGGTCCAGCGGCCCACGCTGGTCATGGCGCCGAACAAGACCCTCGCGGCCCAGCTCGCCAACGAGTTCCGCGAGCTGCTGCCGAACAACGCCGTGGAGTACTTCGTCTCCTACTACGACTACTACCAGCCCGAGGCCTACGTCCCGCAGTCGGACACCTACATCGAGAAGGACTCCTCGGTCAACGAGGAGGTCGAGCGGCTGCGGCACTCGGCGACCAACTCCCTGCTCACCCGGCGCGACGTGATCGTGGTGGCGACGGTGTCCTGCATCTACGGTCTCGGTACCCCGGAGGAGTACATCCACCGGTCGGCCAAGCTCAAGGTCGGGGAGGAGACCGACCGCGACCAGCTGCTGCGGCGCCTGGTCCAGATGCAGTACTCCCGCAACGACATGGCTGCGACCCGCGGCACGTTCCGGGTCCGCGGGGACACCCTCGAGATCTTCCCGATGTACGAGGAGCACGCGATCCGCGTCGAGATGTTCGGCGACGAGATCGAGCGGCTGATGACGCTGCACCCGGTCACCGGGGAGATCGTCACCGAGGACACCGAGCTGCGGATCTTCCCGGCCAGCCACTACGCCGCCGGCCCGGAGCGCATGGAGAAGGCGATCGACGGGATCGAGGCGGAGCTGACCCAGCAGCTGGCCACCTTCGAGTCCCAGGGCAAGCTGCTGGAGGCCCAGCGCCTGCGCATGCGGACGAACTACGACGTCGAGATGATGCGTCAGGTCGGGTTCTGCAACGGCATCGAGAACTACTCCCGCCACATCGACGGCCGCGGCCCCGGCTCACCGCCGCATTGCCTCATCGACTACTTCCCCGAGGACTTCCTGCTGGTCATCGACGAGTCGCACGTCACCGTGCCGCAGATCGGCGGGATGTACGAGGGCGACATGTCGCGCAAGCGGACGCTGGTGGACCACGGGTTCCGGCTGCCGTCGGCGATGGACAACCGCCCCCTGCGCTTCGAGGAGTTCCTCGACCGGGTCGGGCAGACGGTGTACCTGTCGGCGACCCCGGGCAAGTACGAGCTGTCGCGCGGGCGGGGCCACGTCGAGCAGATCATCCGGCCCACCGGCCTGCTCGACCCGGAGATCGTGGTCAAGCCCACCAAGGGCCAGATCGACGACCTCATGGACGAGATCCGCCGGCGGTCCCTGCTCAACGAGCGGGTCCTCGTCACCACCCTGACCAAGAAGATGGCCGAGGACCTCACCGACTACCTGCTCGAGCACGGCGTCCGCGTGCGCTACCTGCACTCCGAGGTCGACACCCTGCGCCGGATCGAGCTGCTGCGGGAGCTGCGGCTGGGGGAGTACGACGTCCTCGTCGGCATCAACCTGCTCCGCGAGGGCCTCGACCTGCCCGAGGTGTCCCTCGTGTCGATCCTCGACGCGGACAAGGAGGGCTTCCTCCGGTCCGGGACCTCGCTGATCCAGACCATCGGCCGGGCGGCGCGCAACGTGTCCGGCCAGGTGCACATGTACGCCGACAAGATCACTCCGTCGATGGCCCAGGCGATCGACGAGACCAACCGGCGCCGGGAGAAGCAGGTCGCCTACAACGCCGAGCGCGGGCTGGACCCGATGCCGCTGCGCAAGCGGATCGCGGACATCACCGACATCCTCGCCCGGGAGGCCGCGGACACCGAGGAGCTGCTCGGCGGCTCCGGGCGCCAGCAGTCGCGGGGGAAGTCCCCGGTCCCGGGCCTGTCGAGCCGGGCCCGGGAGCAGTCGGCCCGCAACCCCGAGATGTCCTCGATGCCCGCCGCGGACCTGGCCGGCCTCATCCAGTCGATGAACGACCAGATGCAGAGCGCGGCCGCGGAGCTGCACTTCGAGCTCGCGGCCCGCCTCCGGGACGAGATCCGCGACCTCAAGAAGGAGCTGCGGGGCATGGCCGAGGCCGGGGTCCACTGACAGCCCGCGTGCGGCCCGCGGGCCTGGTCCGGGTCGTCGCGCTCGCGGGCGTCGTGCTCGTCGGTGCGGCGTCGTGCGGGGTGGCGGCGGCGAGCCCGACGCGGACCGCGTCCGCCGCGACGGTCGTGCCGGAACCGACCGCGTCCGGTGCGGCCGGCGTCAGCGTCCCCGTCGCGGGCACCACGAGCGCCACCGTCACGGGCACCACGAGCGCCACCGTCACGGCTACGGCCACCGCCGCGGCCCCAGCGCTGAGCTCGACCGTCGGGACGTCGTCGGCGGCCGTCCGCGCCACCGCCCCGACCTCGGCCGCGACCGCCTCGGCACCCGGCGCATCGACCGACGCCACGGACTCTGCCGCTGCCTCGGCCGGCGCCACGGGCGGGGTGACGGCGAGCGCGTCGCCCACGGCCGGTGCCGAACCGACCGCGGCCGTGTTCGCGGGGGTCCCGGCTGTCGGCGCCCTGTTCAGCGGGTCGGTCTCCGCCGGGCACGGCTGCTCGGCCAGCGTGGTCGACAGCGCCGCCCGCGATCTGGTGGTGACGGCCGCGCACTGTGTGTCGGGGACGGGGGCGGGGCTGCTGTTCGTCCCCGGCTACGTCGACGGCAGCACCCCCCACGGCGCCTGGTCGGTCCGGGCGGCCTACGCCGACCCGTCCTGGCTCAGCTCGCAGGACCCCCGCCACGACTACGTCTTCCTCCGGGTGGCCGCCCGGGTCGTCGACGGCCGGAGCCAGGAGCTGCAGGACGTGGTCGGTGCGGACACCCTCGGGCTGGTCCCGGCCGAGGGTGACACCGTCACGGTCGACGGGTACGGCGCCGGCCGGGGCGACCGGCCCATCGGCTGCACGGCGGCGGTGACGCTGACGGGGGACTACCCGACCTTCGTGTGCGCGGGCTTCGTCGACGGGACGAGCGGCGGCCCCTGGCTCGCCGACGGGGCCGGGAGCACCCCGTCGCTCCTGGTCGGCGTGGTGGGGGGCCTGCACCAGGGCGGCTGCGAGGACGACACCTCCTACTCCGCGCCGTTCGACGGCGACACCGTCGCGGCGTGGGAGCGGGCCGCCGCGGGCGGCGTCTCGGACTCGCTCCCGACCGCCGGGCCGAGCGGGTGCTGAGGGACCCGGCCCCGGGCGGGGCCCGGCCGCCCCGGGCCCGGTCGGTGGCCGGGGGGAGAGTGGCCCGGTGACGTCGCGGGTGGACCCGGAGCTGGTGGCGGGGGTCTGCCGGGCGGCGGTACCGGCCGTCGGTGGTCGGCCCGCCGCGGTGGACGTGGTGGCCGACCCCCTCGACGGCACCCTCTGGGTGCACGTGGCGTCCCCGGCGGCGGTCGGGGCCGCGGTGACGGCGCTGCGCGGGCGGGGGCTGGACGCGGCCGAGGTCAACGACCACCGGCTCCGCGTCACCGGCTGGGACCCGCGGCTGCTGCGCTGGCGGCTGGGGTCGCTGCTGGCCGCCGTCGACGACCTGACCGACGCCGACGACCTCACCGCCGACCTCGTCCGCTACCACCACGACCGCCGGGCCGCGGGCGGCGGGGAGGTCGAGCCGTGGGCGGTCCTCGCCGACGTCGAGGGCACCCTGCGGGCGGCGACCCCGCTCCCGCACGCCGCGCCCCGGGTGGAGGACGAGGACACCCTGCTCGCCCTGGTCGCCGCCGCGGGTGAGGCCTACCAGCGCCTCGTCGCCGGGCACCTCGACCGGGCCGAGCGCCTGCTGACCGCGCTCCTCGCGGCCGGTCCCGCCGGCTGAGAGCCCACCCGCCGCGCTCGGGTCGTCGCCGCTCGCCCCGGGTCTGTTCGCCCCGCCCGAGGAATGGCCGGCGCCTACCGCGCGACGGCAGCCGTCCCGCGGCGGCCGCGGACCGGGCCCGGACCGCTCCGCTCCGGTGTCCCGGTCGGCGCGAGCGTGCGGGGCAGCTCGGTCAGTGCGGCCGCGGGGCAGGGGCGGCCGTGGTGGTAGCCCTGCAGCAGGTCGCAGCCCAGCCCGGCCAGCCACCGGGCGGTGTCCTCGTCCTCGACGCCCTCGGCCACCACCTGCTGCCCGAGGCCGTGCCCGAGGTGCAGGACGCTCGCGACGACCGCCTCCGCACGGGGGTCGAGCCGGCCGTCGGTGACGAAGCCACGGTCGATCTTCAGCTCGTCGAACGGCAGGCCCGCGAGCATCGCGAGGCTCGTCTGCCCGGTCCCGAAGTCGTCGAGGCTGGTCCGGATGCCGTGGTCGCGCAGGGCCCGCAGGAACTCCGCCGCCCGGGTCGCGTGCGCGACCAGCGCGGTCTCGGTCACCTCGATCGTGAGCAGCTCCGGGGGCACGGCGTGGACGGCGAGCAGCGCGGTGATCTCCTCGAGCACCGGGGGGTGGGTGAGCAGCCGCGCGGACAGGTTGACCGAGACAGGCACCCGCCGGCCCGCGGCGAGCCAGGTCGCGCACTGGCGGAGGGACTCGTCGAGCACCCAGCGGGTGAGGTCCAGGATCACGTTGGTGGGTTCGGCGACCGGCAGGAACATCCCGGGGGCCAGCAGCCCGCGCCGGGGGTGCTCCCACCGGACGAGGGCCTCGACGCTCGCCGTCCGGCCGGTCCGGGCGGCGACCTGCACCTGGTAGTGGACCCGCAGCTGTCCCGCGGGGATGGCGTCGCGCAGCTCGGCCAGCAGCTGCAGCTCCTCGGCCCCGCCCACGGCGAGCCGGTCCTCGTAGAGCTGGACGGGGGTGTCGCGGTGGACCGCCTCGGCGAGGGCGGCCTCCCCGGCCTGCAGCAGCGCGGGCAGGTCCCCGGCGACCTGGCCGGCGAAGGCGACCCCGACGTGTCCCTCCAGCTGGAGGTCCACCCCGGCGAGGCGGTGCGGCCCACGGATCAGGCGGAGCATCTCCTGCGCCGCCCAGACCGCACCCGCCGTGAGCGTGCGCGGTGACCCACCGGCCTCGATCCCGGCGACCCGACAGCCTTCGAGCGGGAACGCCGGGACGATCACGGCGAGGCGGTCGCCGGCGATCCGGGCTCCGATGACGAGGGTCCCCGCCTCGTTCGCGGCGAGGGCGCTCCCGGCCCGGGCGACGAGCTCCTCGCCGGCGGCGTGCCCGAGGCTCTCCACGACCTGACCGAGACCGCGGAGCTGCAGGAGCAGCACGGCGACCGGCTCGCCGGTCCCGGCGGCCGCCGCCAGGACGGGGGCGCCGCGGCGGACCAGCCCGGCGTAGGTGGCCAGCCCGGTCAGCGGGTCGCGCTCCGCCGCCGTCCGCACCCGTTGCACCAGGTCCCCGACGACCAGGGCGGTCGTGACCGCCGTCGCCGCCGCCAGCAGCAGCGCCAACCACGGCTGCCCGGACCAGGCCCAGGCCACGCCGATCGCGCCGATCCCGACGACCGTCTCGACGGCCGCGGTCCGGGCGCTGAAGAAGCACGCCGAGTACACCGCGACCCACACGATGAACGTCGCGAAGCCGATCGACTCGGCTGTGCCGCGGCCGGCGGCCACCAGCGAGGCGATCAGCACGGTGCCCGCGGCGACGAGGACCACCCGCAGCCACGACGGGACGGCGCCCACCGCCACGAGGGTCACCGCGACCGCGACCGCGGCACAGCCGATCCCGGCGACCACCGGGGTGTCGACCGCCCGGGCGTGGGTGAGCAGGCACGCCACCCAGCACAGGAGGCCGCCGACCCCGAAGTACGCCGCCAGGGACCGGGTCGCGTCGAGGCGGAGCAGCCGGGCCCCGCCCGGGCCGGGACCGCGGGCCGCGGAGCGGGCCGACCGGCGTCCGGGCGCCGCCGTCACCGTCCTCGCCATGACCGCCACCCTCGTCCGCGGCACCTGTGCAGGCGCTGAGGCGGACCCGGACCGGACGGCGGTCGGACGGAGCGAGCGGTCCGGACGGGGAGCGCGGTGGTCCCCGGCGGCAGGCGGTGGTCAGCGGACGAGCGGCGCTCAGAGGAAGTAGAGCCGGGAGAGGGCGACGGACTCCGCCGGGGTCGAGCGCACCGGCTCCCCGTCGACCCGGACCTCGCCGGTGTGCTCGTCGACCTCGACGACCGCGAGGGTGTCGTTGCGCCGCATGTCCGCACTCGTGAGCGACCGGGTCCCGCGGACCGCGACGCGGCGGCGCCGGCTGGGCAGCAGGTCCAGCCCCGCGTCCAGCGCCGCCTGCGAGACGAACGCCACCGAGATCTCCGCGGCGGCCGCGCCGTGGCCGCCGAACTGCGGACCGTAGACCAGCGGCTCACTCGCGTCGACGCTGGCGTTCGGGTCGCCCGTGACCCCCCACGCCGGGAACCCGCTCTTCAGCACCAGCTGGGGTTTGGCCCCGAAGAACCCGGGCGCCCACAGCACGAGGTCGGCCAGCTTGCCGACCTCGATCGAACCGATCTCGTGGGCGAGGCCGTGGGCCACCGCCGGGTTGATCGTGAGCTTCGCCAGGTACTGCAGGACGCGGGCGTTGTCGTGCCCCGGCCCGCCGCCGTCGACCGCGGCCGGACCCCTGTCCTGCTTCATCTTCGCGGCCAGGGCGAACGTCCGGCGCACGGTCTCCCCGGCGCGCCCCATCCCCTGTGCGTCCGACGAGGTGATCGAGATCAGCCCGAGGTCGTGCAGGACGTCCTCGGCGCCCATCGTCGACGCCCGGATCCGGTCGCGGGCCAGGGCGACGTCCCCGGGCACGTGCCGGTCGAGGCCGTGCGAGGCGATGATCATGTCGAGGCCCTCGGCGGCGGCGTCCCGGCCGAACGGCAGGGTCGGGTTGGTCGACGAGGCCAGGACGTTCGGGACGCCCGCGAGCGCGAGGACGTTCGGCACGTGCCCGCCGCCGCAGCCCTCGACGTGGAACGCGTGCAGCGTCCGGCCGCCGATCACCGCGACGGTCTCGCGCAGGGAGCCGTGCTCGTTGAGGCCGTCGGTGTGCAGCGCCAGCTGGACGTCGAACTCGTCGGCCACCGACAGCGCGGTGTCCAGCGCGCGGGGCCCGGCACCGGTGTCCTCGTGCACCTTGAACCCGCACGCGCCGCCCTCGACGAGGGCCTCCTCCAGCGGGGCCCGCCGCGACGACGAACCCCGGGCCAGGAAGCCGATGTTGACCGGCCACGCGTCGAAGGCGGCGAACGCCCGGCGCAGTGCCCACGGGGAGTTGACGCCGACGCCCCAGACGGGACCGAACTCCTGGCCGAGGATCGTGGTGACCCCGGAGCTCAGCTCCGCCTCCATGATCCGCGGCGACAGCAGGTGCACGTGGGTGTCGACGACGCCGGCCGTCGCGATCAGGCCCTCGCCGGAGATGACGGTCGTCCCGGTCCCGACGACGACGTCGACCCCGTCGAGGGTGTCCGGGTTGCCCGCCCGCCCGAGGGCGGCGATCCGACCGTCGCGGATCCCGATCGACATCGACCGGATCCCGGTCACGGCGTCCAGCACGAGGACGTTGGAGACCACGACGTCGCAGGTGTCGTGCGTGGACCGCGCCTGCAGGTGCATGCCGTCGCGGGCGGTCTTGCCGAAGCCCATGAGGAACTCCTCGCCGCGGCGCTGGGAGTCGCTCTCGACCTCCACGACGAGCCCGGTGTCCCCGAGGGCGACCCGGTCCCCGGCGGCCGGGCCGTGCATCGCCAGGCGCTGCAGGTGGGTCACGGCCGGTCCCCTTCCGCCGGTGTCGCCGGGTCGGGGGCGGGTGCGTCGTGCCGATCACGGGCGCCGGTGTCGAGGTAGCCGCAGGCCCGGGCCCGGTCGAGGGCCTGCTCGCGGGCCCCGGGGGCGTCCAGCGGGCCGTCGACCAGACCCGCGAACCCGACCAGGACCCGCGCCCCGCCGAACGGGACGAGGGCGACCCGGGTCGGCGCACCGCCGTCGAACCGCACCGACGTGCCGGCCTCGATCGCCAGCCGGCGCCCGTAGGCGGCGCCCCGGTCGAACCGCAGGGCGGGGTTCACCTCGAAGAAGTGCATGTGGGACGTCACGGTCACCGGCACCCCCGCGGTGTTCTCGACCGTGACCTCGACGGCGTCGTCCCACGTCGGCTCGGCGGAGGTCCCGTGCCCCGCGGTCACCGCCCCGGGCGCGTCCGTCCCGGGACCGAGCGTCTCGGGGGCGTCGCCCGCGCGGAACGGGTCCTCGACGACGACGAGGCGGGTGCCGTCGTCGAAACCGGCCTCGACCCAGACCTCGGGGACGAGTGCGACCACCCCTGGCAGCACCTGGTCCGCGCGCAGGACCGACCGGCCCGCCTCGATCGCCGCCGCCCGCCGGCCGCCGTCGCGGGCCACCTCGATGACGGTGTCGGCGACCAGCGCCGTCGCCTCGGGCACGTTGAGCAGCGTCCCGCGCCCGAGGCGGGCGCGGGCCAGTTCGGCCGCGGTGAACACCAGCAGCCGGTCGCGCTCGGACGGGGTCAGCCTCACGGGGTCAGCCTGCCCGAGTGCGGTCTCCCGGCGGGAGGGTCCGCGCCGGTCGTCTCACGGGAGGTCGGGACCCTCGCGGGGTCAGGCGACCGTGAGCCGGTCGGCCAGCCGGAGGACGCCCGCGGGGCCGGCGGACAGCAGCGCGAGGGCGTCGGCGACCGGTCGGAGCGCGGCCAGCCCGGCGAGCCCG
>CAXSIB010000059.1:0-12130 GCA_964237095.1 uncultured Actinomycetales bacterium | reverse complement strand
CCTGACCGCACCGTCGGCGTAGGCGGCGAGGACGGTGCCGGTCAGGTGCCAGCCGGTCGGGGTGCCGGCGAGTTCCGGGGCAGGGGTCATGAGAGCGCCTTCCGCAGTTGCCGCCGCGCCCGGAAGGCGCGGGTCTTGACGGTCGACTCGGGGATCCCCAGCCAGGTGGCGGTCTCGCGGACGGACAGCCCGTCGAGCACGGTGGCCTGCAGCACCAGCCGCAGCTGGGGCGACAGCGCCGCCAGCGCGCTCTCCACCTGGGCGCCGTAGAGGTCGCTCAGCGCCAGGTGTTCCGCCGACGGGGACGGCGGCAGGCGCGGGTCGTCGTCGGCGAGGGGCGACCGGGCCCGGTCCCGGCGGGCCAGGTGCACCATCCGGTTCCGGGCGATCGTCCACACCCACCCGGCCGCCGGGCCGCTCCCGGTGAAGCCGGCGGCCGAGCGCCACACCGCCAGGAAGGTGTCCTGCAGGATCTCCTCGACCTCCGTGGCGCTCTCGCAGCGGCGGCGCAGCCGGACCGCCAGCCACGGCGCGGTCCGGTCGTAGAGCTCCGCGAACGCCGCGCGGTCCCCGTGGGCCACCGCACGGAGGAGGTCCTCCTCGGCGACGACAGGCTCGTCGCGGTCCTCGGTCACACCAGACAGGACGCAGCCGCCGGCGCAAAGGTTCGCCCCCACTCCGACCGATCCGTCGGCGTCCCCCGACCAGGTCCCGACCAGGTCGCGGCGAGGAGCCGACGGCGGGCCGTGCGACGACGGGAGGACGGCCCCCGGCCGACGGGTGGGACACTCCGCCGTGCCGTCTCCGCCACCGGTGTCCGGGTCGATCTCGGTCGCCCGTGAGCCGGCCGACCCGGCGATCACGGAGTCCCTGCTGCGGTCCCTGCCGGGCTGGTTCGGGATCGAGGAGGCGATCGTCGAGTACGTCGACGCCGCGGCCCGGCTCGCGACCTGGGTGGCGCGCGACGCCGCGGACGCACCGGTCGGGGTCCTGCTGGTCGCGCGTCACTTCCCGGCGGCGGCCGAGGTGTACCTGATGGCGGTCGACCCCGCGCACCACCGCGCCGGGATCGGCCGCGCGCTGATGGCGGCCGTCGAGGACGACCTCGCCGCCGACGGGGTCCGGCTGCTGCAGGTGAAGACCCTCGGGCCGTCCCGCCCGGACCCTCACTACGCCCGGACCCGGCTCTTCTACGAGGCCTGCGGCTTCCGACCGCTGGAGGAGCTGCACGGGCTGTGGGGCGACAACCCCTGCCTGGTCATGGTCAGGACGTTGCCCGCGTCCGGCCGGTGACGAGCCACAGCGGGCGCAGCGGGATCAGGACGTCGCGCGGCCGACCTGGGCGACGGAGCCGACCGACTCCACCGACCGGGCCGGCGGCCCGACGGCGGGCAGGTCGAGGCGGAAGCAGGTGCGGCCCGGCCGGCTCTCGACGGTGAGGGTGCCGTGGTGGGCGGCGGTGATGCCCTGGGCGATGGCGAGGCCGAGCCCGGAGCTGCCGTGACCACCGCTCCGCGACGGGTCGCCGCGGGTGAAACGGTCGAACAGACCGGTGATCAGGTCCGGCGCGATGCCCGGGCCGTCGTCGGCGACCGTGACCTCGGCACCGGTCGGGGTGGGGGTGACCGTCGTCGTCACGGTGGTGCCGGGCGGGGTGTGGGTGCGGGCGTTCGCGAGCAGGTTGGTCAGGACCTGGTGGAGGCGGTCGGCGTCCCCGATGGTCTCGACGGGCTCGTCGGGCAGCTCGAGGCGCCAGTGGTGGTCCGGGGCGGTCGTGTGGGCGTCGGCGACCGCCTCGATGACCAGCTGGGTCAGGTCGACGGTGTCGTGGGTGAGCGGGCGCCCGGAGTCGAGGCGGGCGAGCAGGAGCAGGTCGTCGACGAGGGCGGCCATCCGGGTCGCCGCCGTGTCGATCCGCTCCAGGGACGTGGTCGTCGCCGCCGGCAGCCGGTCCCCGCTGCGGGCCGCGTACTCGGCGTGGGCCCGGATCGTCGCGAGCGGGGTGCGCAGCTCGTGGCCGGCGTCCGCGACGAACCGCCGCAGCCGCGCCTCGGTCAGGTCGCGCGCGGTGAGCGCCCGGCGGACGTGGTCGAGCATCCGGTCGAACGCGACGCTGACCTGGTCGACCTCCGTCGTCGGGTCCGGCGGCGCGATCCCGGCGGGCAGCGCGGTGCCCCGGTCGGTCAGGGGGAGTCCGGACACGTGCAGCGCGGTGTCGGCGACCCGGCGCAGCGGGCGCAGCGTGCGCCCGACGAGGACCGCGGTGACCGCCGCGCTGACGAGGATCGCCAGTGCGAACAGCGATCCCTCGACGGTGACGAGCCGGGTCACGGTCTCGTCGACCTCGTGCAGCGGCAGCCCGGTGATCTGCGTGTCGCCGTCGCGGCCGGCCACGGCCTCCAGCCGGTAGTCCCCGACGGTGTCGAGGTGGACGCTGCGGGCCCTGCCGCCGGCGGGGAGGGCGACCAGCGCCGCGACGTCGGCCGCGGTGAGCACCGGCACCCGGTTCTCGCCGTCGCCGTCGACGAGCGCCGACTGGGCCACCCGGGCACCCAGCAGCCGCACCCCGAGGGTGCCGACGGACTGGCCGGGCACGGCACTGTCGCTGTCGCCGTCGCCGTCGGTTCTCGCCGTCGCCGGCCGTCCGTGCTCGAGGCTGAGGGAGAACCGGCCGCCGGCCGCGGCGAGCTGGGCGTCGAGGCGGCCGATGAGATAGCCCCGCAGGGTGAGCGCGGTCGTGACCCCGGTGACCGCGCACACCGCGAGCAGGACCGCGACCAGGGTGATGGTCAGCCGGGTCCGCAGGGTGCGCAGACTCCGCCTGAGCCGGCTCACGCGGGGGGCCGGAGGATGTAGCCGACGCCGCGGACGGTGTGGATGAGCGGCTCCGAGCCGGTGTCGATCTTCTTGCGCAGGTAGCTGATGTAGAGCTCCACGACGTGGGCCTGCCCGCCGAAGTCGTAGTTCCACACCCGGTCGAGGATCTGGGCCTTCGACAGCACCCGTCGGGGGTTGTGCATGAGGAAGCGCAGCAGCTCGAACTCGGTGGCGGTCAGCTCGACCCGCCGGGTGCCGCGGAACACCTCGTGGGCGTCCTCGTCCATCGTCAGGTCACCGACGGACAGGCCACCGGACCCGGTGGCCGGGGTCGCCTTCCCCGCGCGGCGGAGCAGGCCCCGCAGCCGGACCAGGACCTCCTCGAGGCTGAACGGCTTGGTGACGTAGTCGTCCCCGCCCGCGGTGATCCCCGCGATGCGGTCCTCGACGGCGTCGCGGGCGGTCAGGAACAGCACGCACACGAGGGGGTCGTGGGTGCGCATGCGGCGGAGCACCTCCAGCCCGCCGACGTCCGGGAGCATGACGTCGAGCACCACGGCGTCCGGACCGAACGCCCGCGCCGACCGGACCGCGTCGGCACCGGTGTGCGCGGTCCGCACCGCCCACCCCTCCGACCGCAGGACGCTGCCGAGGACCTCGGCCAGGCTCTGCTCGTCGTCGACGACGAGGACCCGCGGCGGGGAGCCGTCCGGCCGGGTCAACGCGGCCGCCGGCCGGGTCGGCGTCGGCGGCGGCGTCCACAGCGCCGGATCGGCCGGCGCAGACGGATCGAGGGCCGGGCGGGCGGTGCTCATCCGACCAGGTTCGCCGAGCCACCTCTGCGACGCCTCTGAGTCGGCTGTGCGTCGCGTCGGCCCACGTCGCTCCGGACCGCGAGGGCGACCTCGGCGCCGAGGACCAGGCACAGCGGGCCGTACCGGCGGCGGTCCAGGGCGACGAACCGGGCCGACGGCGACCACGGCAGCAGGGCCCCGGTGATCCCGGTCACGCCGGTGATCCCCCGGAGGACCAGTCCGGCGGCGAGTCCTGTGCGGGCGAGGCGCGCGACGGACCGGTCCCCGCCGCCGCCGGCGGTGAGCACCGCCGCCCCGATCAGCCCGATGCCGACGACGGAGCAGGCCGGCGCACCGGGCGGCTCGGTCGTGCCCGCGACCGTGTCCGCCAGCGCCGCACGCGACGCCATCGGCCACGTCGACCCGGCCGCCCAGGCCAGGTGCAGCCCGCCGATCCCCGCCAGGGCGGCGGCCCCGCCGAGGGCCACCGGCCGGTACCACCACCGCCGGGCACGTCCTGGTGGACGCCGGGTCGACCGCATGACACCCATCCTGCGCCGCCGCGACCGGCGCCGGTCGGCGCTCAGTCGATGCTGACGGTGGCGGCGAAGCTCCGCTCAGCGGCGGTCAGCGCCCGGGACGGCCCGGTCACCTCGAAGGAGCCGGTGAGGCGGTGGTCGTCCGACGAGGTCCCGACGAAGAGGTCGACCCGGCCGGGGTCGACGGAGAACCCGCCGCGGGCGTTGGTGTACCCGAGCTGGTGGGCGGCGACGGTGAACGTGACCCGCCGGGACTGCCCGGGCTCCAGCGGGACGCGGGCGAAGCCGCCGAGCTGCTGGTCGGGTCGGGTGACGCCGCTGGTGTTCGCGCGGAGGTAGAGCTGCACGACCTCCGCACCCGCGCGCGCGCCGGTGTTGCGCACGGTCAGGGAGACGGTGGCCGCCTCGTCGGTGCCGATGACGTCCGGCGTCACGGCGAGGTCGTCGAGGGCGAAGGTCGTGTAGCTGAGGCCGAACCCGAACGGGTACAGGGGAGTGGCGGGGCCGTCGATGTAGTGGGTACCGAACGGGGTGTGGCTGCGGTATCCGCTGGCCGAGCGCTGGTGGTGGAACACCGGGATCTGACCCTGGCTGCGGGGGATGCTGTACGGCAGCTTCCCGCTCGGGTCGACCTCGCCGGCGATGACCCGGGCGAGGGCGCCCAGACCAGCGACCCCGTTGTAGGACGCCGTCACGATTACCTGTGCCTGCAGGAGATCCGCGGGCAGGACGATGGGACGTCCCTGGACGACGACGGCCACGGTCGGCCGGCCGAGCGCCATGACCTCGGCGACGAGCCGCCGCTGCACGGCGGGCAGCTCGATGCTGAGGGAGTCACTCGCCTCGCCCTCGGTGCGCTCGCCCTGGAACCAGGCGCTGGCCCCGCCGACGGCGAGGACCACGACGTCGGCGTCGCGGGCCGCGTCGACGGCACGGGTGAACGCCTCCGGGTCGAGCTCGGACAGCAGTGCCGTGCCCGGCTCGCACACGACGGTGGCACCGAGGTCCGCGAGCTCGTCGGCCAGACCCTTGACCCCGTACTCGCTGCGCACCCACGCGTCCTGGGCGAGGGGCACCTTCCCGGACGAGTCCGCGGTCGGCATGTACTCGTCCATGCCGACCATGTTGTTGAAGCCGCCCCGGGCCATGAACAGGCCCACCTCGCGCGCCGCGGGGAACGTGTACGCGGGGTACTGGAGCGCGGGTGCGTCGGCGTGCGGGCCGACGACCGCCACCCGGGCGGCCTTCAGGTCCAGCGGGAGCAGGCCGTCGTTGGCCAGGACCGTGACGCTGCGCTCGGCCATCTCGCGGGCGAGGTCCGCCCCTTCGTGGGCGACCACCTCGACGTCGATGGTCTCGGTGGCGTAGGGCCGCTCGAACAGCCCGAGCTCGAACTTCGCCGTCAGCAGCCGCAGCGCGGAGGTGTCGAGGAGCTCCTCCCTGATGTTCCCCTTGCGCACCTCCTCGGCCAGGACCTTCCCGTAGGACCACGGGGACGGCAGCTCGAGGTCGAGGCCCGCCTCCAGACCGAGCCGGGCCGCGTCGCGGGCGTCGAACGCCGCCTTCGCGCGGTCGACGACGTGCTGGAAGGTGATGTAGTCCGACGACGTGTACCCCTCGAAGCCGAGGGTGTCGCGCAGCAGGGTCGTGAGCAGCTCGTAGGAGATCCCCGCGGGCACGCCGTTCACCTCGGAGTAGGTGTTCATCACCGACCGGAGCCCGGCGAGCTGGATGGCGGCCTCGAAGGGGTAGGCGAACAGGTCGCGGATCCGCCGCGAGCCGACCTCGACGTTCGCCGAGTTCAGGCCCCCCTCGGCGGAGGCGTACCCGAGGAAGTGCTTGGCGGTGGCCACCACGCCGGTCGACAGGTCGTCGCCCTGCAGCCCGGAGATGTAGGCCACCCCGAACGCGGCCACGAGGTAGGGGTCCTCGCCGAAGGTCTCGTGGACCCGGCCCCAGCGGGGGTCCATGGAGACGTCGAGCACCGGGCCGAGGGCCTGGGTGAGCCCGAGGCGTCGCATCTGGCGCCGCACGAGGTCGCCCATCCGGCGACTGAGGTCCGGGCTCCAGGTGGCGGCGACCCCGGACTCGGTGGGGAAGACGACGTGGCCCGGCGCCTGGACCCCGGCGATGGCCTCGTTGTGGAAGACCGCGGGCACACCCAGGCGGGTCCGCTCCACCAGGTGGTGCTGGATCAGGTTGACCTCGTCGGCGATCCGCTGCGGCGTGGTGCCGCCGGTGGAGGTCAGCGGCGCGACCTGGCCGATGCCGTCGCCGAGGACCGCCTCGAGCGCCTCGACCCGCAGCCCCCCGTCGGCCAGCACCGACTGCGGCATGATGCACGTCAGCTGCTGGGCCTTCTCCTCGATGGTCATCTCGCGCAGGAGCAGCTCCGCGCGGATTCGAGGGCTGAGAGAGGAATCCCGGTGGGGGGCGTCGTCGCGCATGGCCGACCTCGTCTGCGAAGGGATGGGACGCCGCGTCGGTGGACGCGGCGAGTGATGACAGCAGTCAGGTGGTGCCAGGAGTCCGGTGGTGCCGAGAGTGCAGGTGTGGGAGAAGTCCAGTCGTGAAGGACGTCGTGGGCGGCAGTCGAGTGGTCACCGGGGGAGCCGAGGTGGCCGTCGGGCGGGCCGCCGGCCGCGCGGTCGGCGGCCCGCCGGACCGCGGCGGACGGTGCACCCGGGGTCGACATCCACGACCGAGCTCCTCACCCGGCCGGCGCGGCCAGCTGTTTCCCGTGCGGGAAAAGCTAGTGGAACGCCGGACCGGTCGCAACCCCGGGGCCTGCTTCCCCGTGGGGGTTCAGGACTTGACCGGGCGGTGGATCCCGGGGTGGGTCGCGAGGTGCGCGCCACCGCGCCGCCGGGCCGTTCCCCGGTCGAGTCGTCCCGAGGCGATGAGCCAGCCCGCCGCGGCGGCCAGCAGCGATGCGGCCGCGCAGATCGCGAAGAGGATCCGGTAGGCGGTGAGCGACGGCAGGGCGACCCCGCCGATGGTCACCGTGATGGCGGCGAGCAGACTCCCGCCGACCGCGCTGGCCAGGGTGCTGCCCAGGGAGCGGGCCAGGGAGTTGATGCTGTTCGCCGCGGCGAGCTCGGCGCCCGGGGTGTGGGCGTTGATCAGCGCCGGCAGGGTGGCGTACCCGATCCCGGTGCCGGCGCCGACGATCGAGGAGCCCACGATGATCTCCCACAGAGAACCGGTCGCGAAGATCCTGGTGATCAGTCCGGCGGCGATGATCGTCCCGGCCAGGGCCAGGACCCGGCCGGCGGTCCACGCGGCGATCAGCCGCGCGGTGACCGGGGCGAGGACCAGCATGAGCACACCGCTGGGCAGCAGGCACAGTCCGGCGACCAGGACCGAGGAGCCGAAGCCGTAGCCGGAGACCGCCGGGGTCTGCACGTAGTTCGAGGTCCCGACGAAGCTCGCGAACAGCGCGAAGCCGATGAACAACGAGGCCACGTTGGTGATCGCGATCGGAGGGTTCTTCAGGGTCCGCATGTTGACCAGCGGGTTGCGCACCCGGAGCTCGGTGATCCCCAGCAGGACGAACAGCACGACGGAGGCGACGAACAGGGAGATGGTCCGGGTGGACCCCCAGCCCCAGGAGCTGCCCTCGGACAGCGGGAGGACCAGCCCCACCAGCGCCGCGGCCAGCAGGACGATGCCGACCAGGTCCACCGATCCCTGCCGGCTCGCAGGCGGCTCGTTGACCAGGATCCGGACGGTGACCATGGCGACCAGGGCGCCGACGGCGCCGATCCAGTAGAGGGCGTGGTAGTCGACGTTGTCCGCGATGAGGCCGGCCAGGGGCAGGCCGAGCGCGCCGCCGACCCCGAGCATGGCGCTGACCAGTGCCACCGCCGACCCCCGCCGCGCGGGCGGGAGGACCACGACCAGCAGGCTGATGCCCAGGGGGATCGCCGCGCCGGAGACCCCGGTGATGGCCCGTCCGACGATCATCACGGACACGTCGTGGGTCAGGGCGTCGATCAGGGAGCCGACGAACAGCGCGCCCAGGGCCACCATCAGCATGAGGCGGCGGCCGAACATGTCGGCGAGGCGGCCGACGACCGGGACCGCGACCGCGGCGGTCAGCAGGGTCGAGGTCAGCAGCCACTGCGCCTGCGTGGTCGACGCGCCCAGGTCGCGGGCCATCACCGGGAGCACCGGGATGATCAGTGTCTGGGCGAGGGACGCCATCAGGGCGCCGAGACCGATGGCGCCGATCTCGAGGTTGGCCCGACCGCCCGACCTCGGGGCGGTGGACGGGCCGGCGGACGGCGCGGAGGTGCTGGACAAGGACGTCTCCCGGGCGACGGTGTAATCGGGTGTTTACACCAACTTAGCCCTGATCGCCCCGGACGTCAACGAACGTTTACATCAGTGATACTGGCGGGGTGACCGAGCCCGATCCACCTCCCGTGCGCGCTCGGGCGGCGCAGGCGACCCGGGCCGATCTCCTGACCGCCGCGATGCGCCGGTTCACCCTCCTCGGGTACGAACGCACGACCATGCGCGACGTCGCCGCCGACGTGGGGGTGAACGTCTCGCTGATCAACCGCTACTTCGGCTCGAAGGACGGCCTGTTCGCCGCCGTGGTCCACGAGTCGACCGGGACCCTCGAACAGCTCCGGACCGCCGCCCCCGACGGTCTGGTGGAGACCCTGCTCAGTCGACTCCGACCCGACCAGTGGCCGGAGTTCGGCGGCCAGCACCCGCTGCTGCTCCTGCTCGGCGACGTCGGCGGGGACACGCGGGTCCGCCAGCTGCGCGAGCGGTCCCTCGGCCTCGTCGTCGGGTGGCTGGCCGGCCAGGCCGGGCCGGACACGTCGGCCGACCCGGGCGGCGCCACGCTGAACGCGGAGCTCGTCCTCGCCCTCGTCGCCGGTGTCCTGACCCTGCGAGCGACCATGCCCGACGGCGCGCTCGGCCGGAGTGACCCCGACACGCTGCGCTCGGCCCTCGAGCGCACGGTCGCGACGATCCTGTCGTCGTCCGCGCCGGGTCCGGCCCGACCGCCGGCCTGAGCGACTGCCGCGAGCACCCGGGCTCCGTTCCGCTGCGGCTCGGTCCGTGTCCCGGTCAGGACTCGGCAGTGACGGGGTCAGGAGACCGGGTGGTCCCGGCGTCTGTGGGCCGACCCGCCGCCGGCCGGGCGAGCCAGCCCGCCAGCAGGGTGATCGCCTGGCTGAAGCCGGGCGCGGCCGGCTTGTCCAGGAACCCGTGGCGGGCGTCGTGGACGACCGACACCTCCAGCGGCACGCCGGCGGCCCGCAGGTGTTCGGCGAACGCCTCACCGGACGCACGCAGGGCGTCCCGGTCGGCGTCGACGAGCAGGGTCCGGGGCAGGCCGTGGACGTCGGCGGTACCGGGGAAGACCGCCGGATCCGCCGCCAGTGCCTCGTCCCCGACGTAGTTCAGGGTCATCCGCCGGATCATCTCGGGTCCGATGCCGAGCCGGGCGATCCCGCGCAGCCGAGCGCGCAGGGCCGCGCTGACCGTGGGGAGACGGGCGTGGAACAGGCCGTAGGCCAAGGCCAGACCCGCCGGCGCCCGGGTGGCGCCGTCGCGGAGCCCGATCGCGGCGGAGGCCGCGAGGCAGGCGCCCGCACTGGCCCCGCCGAGCACGACCGCCCGGCCGGGATGGCGGGCGGTGGTGTCGAGGAAGGCGTCGGCGACGTCGTCGACGGGGACGGGGTAGCGGTTGGGTGACGGCTTCAGCCGGAACCGTCCGACGAGGGGGAACGCCGGGACGAGGTGGTAGTCGACGGTCGTCACGGGGTGCCCGGCCGCCGCCAGGGCCGTGGCGACCGCGTGCGACTCGGGCATGTCGAGGCCGCCGGCCCCGAAGCCGCCCCCGTGGACCCAGACGAGGGCGGCGGCACCGGTGTCGGACACCGCCGGGACGTAGTCCCGCACCCGCAGGTCACCGTGGCGGGCGGTGATGGTCCGGTCGTGGGTGGCGACCGTCGTCGGCGCAGGGGGCACGGGCACGGGTCCCTTCTCTGGTCGGGCTGCGCGGCAGGTGGTCGGGGGCCGTCGGGCCGGCGGCGACATCGGGGCCGGGAGGCCCGGCCGTCGGTGCGGTCAGCTGTAGTCGAGACCGAAACCGTGTCGGTACGTCGGGTCGACGGTGTCGTACGGGGCGTCCGGGTCGCTGGCCTCGACCGCGGCCATCGAGCTCGGGATGTCGAACGGCAGGCGGCCCTCCGGCCGGGCGTCGCCGAAGAGCACGCGGACGAAGGCCTCCGCCGACGCCCCGAAGTCCACGACGAGGGAGGACGCGGCCGCGGCGAGGTCGCCCAGCAGGGCCGGGCGGTCCAGGTACACGTCGAGCACGGTGGGCACCGTCGCGCAGACCGCGCGGACCCGGTCCACCTCCGCGGCGGGGAACGCCAGCGACCCCGCGTGGAAGAACGACTCGGCGGTGCCCGGCGCACCGCGGGACTCCCACGGCGCGACGAGGCGGAGCACCGCCACGTCGGCCTCCTCGGGCGTGGCGACCACCTGTGCGCGGCCACCGACCGCCTCGGCCGCCAGGCCCTCGAGGTAGACCCGCAGGGTGGCTCGCAGCGGCAGCCGGGCCGGGCCGTCCTCGGCGTTCTTCAGCAGGGTGTGCGCGGCGGCCTGCGCCGCGATCCCGTCGGCGCGGGCCTGCGGGGCGCCGACGAGGACGTCGGCGCGGTCGGCGTCGACGAACCGGTCGTCGAACAGGCCGAGGCGGAACTTCTCCCGCAGCAGGCGTCGGGCGGACTCGGTCACGCGCGACTCGCTGACCCGGCCGTTCGCCACGAGGCCGATCAGCACGTCCGGGCTGCTCTCGCCGCCGAACTGGTCGATCCCGGCGTCCACGGCTTTCAGCATCCGCTCCTCGTAGCTGAGGTGCTCCACCCCCCAGCAGGTGTTGTTGAGGATGCCCCAGTCGCTGCAGATGATCCCGTCGAAGCCGAGCTGCTCGCGGAGCAGCCCGGTGACGACGGCGCGGTCGAAGCTGAACCCGACCTCCTCGTACTCCGTACCGACCGGCATGCCGTAGTACGGCATCATCTGCGCGACGCCGGCCGCGATGAGGGCCCTGAACGGCTCGAGGTGCAGGTCGAAGCGGTCGCCGGGGTAGACCTGCTCGCGGCCGTAGGGGAAGTGCGGGTCCTCCCCGTCCTTCTGCGGCCCGCCGCCGGGGAAGTGCTTGGCCATCGCCGACACCGAGTCGGTCCCCACCCGGTCGCCCTGCAGGCCGCGCACGTAGGCGACCCCGAGCCGGGACGCGAGGTCGGCGTCCTCGCCGAAGGTGCCGCTGGTGCGGGCCCACCGGGGTTCGGTCGCGAGATCGACCTGCGGGTGCAGGGCGGTCCTGATCCCGACCGCCAGGTACTCCCGGCGCGTCAGGTCCGCGAAGCGCTCGACGAGGTCGGCCGAGCCGATCGCGCCGAAGCCGAGGGGCTCCGGCCACTGGGAGAACGGTCCGGCCATCAGGGCCGTGAGCGGGTTGTTGGTGAAGGCGTGGCGGGGATCGCTGGAGATGGTGACCGGGACGGCGAGCGGGTACTCCGCCGCCGCGGTCTGCAGGAGGTTGTGCCACTCGGCGATCTCGCGGGCGGTCGGGACGAACAGGGTGTTGAAGTGGGTGATCCGCTGGTCGAGCATCGCCCGGATCGACGGCTTGCCGAAGATGCCGGGCCCGTCGAGGTCCCCGACCTGCGCCATCTGGTGGAACATCAGGCCGGCCTTGTCCCGGATGGTCATGCGGGACAGCAGGTCCTCGACGCGCTGGTCCACCGTCAGGGTGGCGTCCCGGTAGGCGAAGTCGATCCGGCTGGTGGTCATCGCAGCGTCCTCTGCCGTCGTGGGCCCGAAGCGGGTTCCCCGTCCGGGAAACCCTGCCCCGGTCGGTGGCGGCTGTCAAGGCGGGCCGTCAGGCGGCGTCGCGGCCGCTGACGGTGAGGGTGACCTCGATGTTGCCGCGGGTCGCGTTGC
>CAXSIB010000058.1:0-12149 GCA_964237095.1 uncultured Actinomycetales bacterium | reverse complement strand
GTGTACTCGTCGGGGCCGGTGACGCCGTCGATGTGGAAGTTCCCGTAGCCGTCGTGGTGGCCGAGGGACCGCAGCAGGCGCGCGATCTCGATGAGCAGCTCGAGGCCGTACCGCCGCTCGAAGTCCCGGTCGCCGGTCGCCGCCACGTAGCGCAGGACGGCGTCGGCGATGTCGGCGTTCACGTGGAAGGCCGCGGTGCCGGCCGGCCAGTACCCGGAGCACTCCTCCCCCGCGATGGTCCGCCACGGGAACGCCGCGCCCTTGAAGCCCAGCTGCTGCGCCCGGGCCCGGGCGAGGTCGAGGGTCGAGTGCCGCCAGCGCAGCTCGTCGCGGACCGCCTCGGGCTTGATGTACGTGAGCACGGGCAGGACGAAGGACTCCGTGTCCCAGAAGGCGTGCCCGTCGTAGCCGGGCCCGGTCAGGCCCTTGGCCGCGATGGCCCGCTGCTCCGCCCGCGCCCCGGACTGCAGGACGTGGAAGAGCGCGAACCGCACCGCCTGCTGGAGCTCGGCGTCCCCGTCGACCTCGACGTCGCACGCGTCCCAGAACTCGTCCAGGTAGGTGGCCTGGTCGCGCAGCAGCTCGTCCCAGCCGGCGGCGGTGGCGCCGGCGAGAGCGCCGGAGACCTGGTCGCGCATGGCCGGCAGCGACCGCTCGCTGGACCAGCCGTAGGCGAGGAACTTCGTCAGGGTGAGGGACTGGCCCGGCGCCAGGACGCACGTGGCGGTCGTCCGCGCCCAGTCGTCGTGGGCCTCGGTCTGGCACACCGTGGAGTCCGGGCCGTCGACCAGGTGGGTCATCGCCGCCCCGATCCGGAGCTTGCTGCGCTTGGTGGAGTGGACGAGGACGGCGCCGTCGCCGGAGACGACCCGGTCCTCCGCGGCCAGCGGGTGCTCGAGGATCGCGGCCACGCGGGGGTCGGCGGAGGTCTCGGGCCCGGCCTCGTTCGCGACCAGCTCGGACTGGATGATGATCCGCGCGGGACCGTCGACCGGCTCCACCGTGTAGCGGATGGCCGCGACCGCCCGCTGGGCCAGGGACACCATGCGCACCGAGCGGATCCGCACCGTCCGCCCCGCCGGCGAGGTCCACTCGACGCGGCGGGACAGGGTCCCGGTGCGGAGGTCCAGGGTCCGCTCGTGGGAGTGCAGCTCGCCGTAGCGGACGTCGAACGGCTCGTCGTCCACCAGCAGCCGGATGATCTTGCCGTTGGTGACGTTGACCACGGTCTGGCCGGACTCGGGGTACCCGTAGCCGGCCTCGGCGTAGGGCAGCGGCCGGGACTCGAAGAAGGAGTTCAGGTAGGTGCCGGGCAGCCCGAACGGCTCGCCCTCGTCGAGGTTGCCCCGCAGCCCGATGTGGCCGTTGGCCAACGAGAACAGGGACTCCGTCTGCGCGAGCTGGCCCAGGTCGAACCGGGCCTCGCGGACCTGCCAGGGTTCGACCGGGATGGTCGTCTCGTCGATCACGCCGCGCTCCCCCGCCCGGTGGCCGGCCCGGTCGGGCTCTCCTCGAGGCGCCCGTCGAGCAGGTCGCCCAGGTCGCGGACCACCACGTCGGCGCCGTGCTCGCGGAGCCGGTCGGCGTGGTCGCCGCCGACCCGGTCGACCCCGACGACGAAGCCGAAGCCCCCGGCCCGCCCGGCCTGGACGCCGGACAGGGCGTCCTCGAACACCGCGGCCGCGGTCCGCGCGACCCCGAGGCGCTCGGCGGCGAGCAGGAACGTGTCCGGGGCGGGCTTGCCGCGCAGGTGCTCGGCCTTGGCCACCGTGCCGTCGACGCGGACCTCGAGCAGGTCCTCGATCCCCGCGGCCCGCACGACGTCGGCGCAGTTGGCGCTCGCGGACACCACGGCCCGGCGGAGCCCGGCGTCGACCGCCGCGTGCAGGTAGCGGCGCGAGCCCGGGTAGGCCTCCACGCCGTCGGTCCTCAGCACCTGCAGCACCTGGGCGTTCTTGCGGTTCCCGAGGCCCTGCACGGTCTCCTGCCCCGGCGGCTGGTCCGGCGGGTCGTCGTCGGCGCCCTCGGGGAGGTGGATGTCCCGGCTGGCCAGGAAGTCCCGCACCCCGTCGGCCCGCGGCTTGCCGTCGACGTGGTCGTTGTAGTCCACACCCGGGTCGAACGGCACGAAGGGCACGCCGGTCCGCGTCGACCACGACCGCAGGAAGTCGTCGAAGGCGGCCGTCCAGGCGGCGTCGTGGACCTTCGCCGTCGGGGTCAGCACCCCGTCGAGGTCGAAGAGACAGGCCGTCACATGGTCCGGGAGCCCGAGCACGAGATCCGACCCTACGGTGACGGCGACGCCGGCGCCTCGGCGGTCGCACCCGCCGGCGCGAGGTACCGGCCGAACCAGCGCAGCAGGTGCTCGAACCGCACCGTCCGGTGCGCCGGGTGGCCCCCGCGGGTGAGGCCGTGGCTCTCCCCCGGGAAGACCAGGAACTCCGCCGGGACGCCCTGGCGGACGAGCGCCGCGAACCACCGCTGCCCGGCCTCGATCGGGCACCGGAGGTCGTTCTCGGAGTGGATCACCAGTGTCGGCGTGCGGACGGCGCCGACGTGGGCCATCGGCGACTGCGCGGCGAGGGCGTCCGGGTCGGTGCCGCACCACACGTCGCCGAAGAACCAGCCGATGTCCGACGTGCCCGCGAACGTCACCGGGTCGAGGAACCCGCGCTCGACGACGGCGACGGAGAACCGGGCGGCGAGCTCCGGGCGGGTCGTGATCCAGGACGTCAGGTACCCGCCGTAGGAGCCGCCGAGGACGCCCAGGCGGGTGCCGTCGAGCGCGAGGGACCCGTCGGCCAGCGCGGCGTCGAGGAACGCGGTCACGTCGGCGGTGTCGAGCTGCCCGAAGGCGCCGGCGATGGCCGCGCCGTGGGCGGCGCCGTAGCCGGCGGAGCCGCGGGGGTTCGCGAGCAGGACCGCGTACCCGGCCCCCGCGAGGACCTGGGCCTCGTCGTACAGGGTCCAGCCGTACTGGGTGAACGGTCCGCCGTGGATGTCGAGGAGCACCGGGTGGGGGCCCTCGCCCGCGGGCAGCACGACCCAGCCGTGCACGGGGTACCCGTCCGCGGAGGTCGCGGTGAGCTCGCGCAGGGGGAGCAGGGTGGTCCGCGCGCGCAGCGGGGCCGCCAGGTCGGTGAGCGGCACCGGCCCGGCCGCGGTCGGGCCGGCCGGGGTGATCCGCACGACCTCGCCGGGGCTCGCGCCGGAGGCGACGGTCGCGACGACGACCTCCCCGTCGGGGGTCGTGACCGCGGCGTGGCCGAGCACCTGCAGCGGCCCGTCGAGGACGACCGCCGGCGGGGCGCCGGACGCGTCGACGCGGAGCAGCCGCAGCCCGCCGCGGTCGCGGGCCTGCACGAGCACCCCGGTCGGGGTCACGGTCAGGTGCGACGACACCTCGCCGAGGTCGACGCCTTCCGGGTCGGTCAGCAGCTCCGGCTCGCCCACCCCGGCGCCGACCGGCACGAGGTAGAGGCCGTCCTGCGCGGCGACCCCGTCGCGGCCGGTCGGGCCCGGGTCCGACGCGCGCAGCCAGAGGCCGCTCCCGTCGGCGGTCCAGGCGACCTCGGACACGGACAGGGTGGTGGGGGTCGCCGCGGCCAGCCCGGTCCCGTCGGTCCCGATGGTGAACGCGTCGACGAACAGGTCGGCGTGGCGGTGGTCGTGGCGGGCGCCGGTGAACGCCAGCGTCGTGCCGTCCGGGCTGAAGACCACGTTCTCGGCGTCCATGTCGCCGCCGGTCCCGACGCCGGTCAGCTGGACCGCCGTGGGCAGGGCCTCCGGCAGCACCACCGGGGTCGCGCCGGCCGGCCCGGGGACGCTGAGCAGGAAGACCTGGCTGGCGCGGTCGGTGACGTACCCGACGCCGTCGTACTGGTAGCGCAGGTGGGTGAACAGCCGCGGCGCCTCGGAGCCGGGGTCACCGCCGGGCAGGTACCGACCCGCCTCCGGGACCCGGGCGGTGAACGCGATCCGGGTGCTGTCCGGCGACCACGAGAACTGGGTCACGCCGAGGGGCTGGTCGGTGAGGACACGCGCCTCGCCGCCGCCGCTCGGGACCACGTGCAGCTGGGCGCCGTGCGCGCCCGCCTGCCCCTTCGGCGCGGACCGCAGGAAGGCCACGAGGCGGCCGTCCGGGCTGTGCTGCGGGGCGGTGTCGCGGTGGCCGGCCGTGAGACGCACCGGCGGGACCGGCTCCTCCGCCGCCGGGTCGACCGCCGCCGGGTCGACCGGCACCGTCCACAGCTGGCCGACGTAGTCGTCGGCGGCGACGTCCGGGCGGACGAGGGAGACGACCGCGCGGGTGCCGTCGGGGTGCAGGCTCGGGCGCCCCGGGGTGACCAGGGCGTCGATGTCCTCAGGCCGCACGGACGGCCCCCACGACCGGCGCGGCGGCGCCGTCCACGTCCGCGACCGGGGGCACCAGCGGGAAGTGGCACGCCGCCAGGTGGTCCGGGCCGAACGACCGGAAGGGCGGCTCCACCTGGGCGCACAGGTCCTGCGCCGCGGGGCAGCGGGTCCGGAACCGGCAGCCGGACGGCGGGTCCACCGGGCTCGGCAGCTCGCCCCGGACGGCGACCTCGTCGGCGGGGTCCCGCTCGGGGTCCGGCTCGGGGATCGCCGCGATCAGCCCGGCGGTGTAGTGGTGGGCGTGGTGGGCGTACACGGCGGCGCTCGGGCCGACCTCGACGAGCTTGCCGAGGTACATGACCCCGACGCGGTCGGCGAGGTACTTCACGACCGCGAGGTCGTGGGAGATCACGACGCTGGACAGCCCGTGCGCGGCCTGCAGGCGCTTGAGCATGTTCAGCACCTGCGAGCGGATCGACACGTCGAGGGCGCTGACGGGCTCGTCGGCCACGAGCACCCGCGGGTTCAGCGCGAGGGCGCGGGCGAGGCCGATCCGCTGCCGCTGGCCGCCGGAGAACTCGTGCGGGTAGCGCTCGACGGACTGGGCCGGCAGGCCCACCTCGGCGAGCAGCGACTGGATCTTCGCGTCCTGCTCGCGGCGGTTGCCGATCCCCTGGATCTGCAGCGGCTCGCGGAGGATGGTGCCCACCCGCATGCGCGGGTCGAGGGAGGCGTACGGGTCCTGGAACATCAGCTGCAGGTCGCGGCGGCGGCGGCGCAGCGCCCGGCCGCGCAGGTGCGAGAGGTCCTCGCCCTCCAGCGTGACCGACCCGGCGTCGGGTCGGTCGAGGGCGACGACGACCCGCCCGATGGTCGACTTGCCGCAGCCGGACTCCCCGACGAGGCCGAACGTCTCACCCTCCGCGAGGTCGAACGAGACGTCGGAGACGGCCTTCACGGTTCGCCTGGGACCCGGGCGCAGGCCGCCGCCGCCCGCGGGGTACTCCCGCACCACGGAGTCGACGGCGAGGATCGGGCGGGCGCCGCGGTCGGGCGCGACGCGCTCCGACAGGCCGCCGGCCGGGATCAGCACCTCCCGCGCGACCGGCCCGTCGACGGGGTGGAAACACGCGGCGCGGTGGTCCGGGCCGAGCAGCCCCAGCGGCGGCTCGACCGTCCGGCAGTGCTCCGTGACCAGCGCGCACCGGGGCGCGAAGCGGCACCCGGACGGCAGGTGGGCGAGGTCCGGCGGGATGCCGGGGATGCTGAACAGCGGCACCCGGGGATCGGAGTCCAGCTTGGGGATCGATCCGAGCAGGGCCTGGGTGTACGGGTGGTGCATGTGGGCGAAGAGCTGCCGGGTGTCACTCGTCTCCACGACGCGGCCCGCGTACATGACGTTGACGCGGTCGGCCCGGCCGGCGACGACCCCCATGTCGTGCGTGATCAGGACGACCGCCATGCCGAGGCGGTCCTTCAGGTCGTCGAGCAGGCGGAGGATCTGCGCCTGGATCGTCACGTCGAGAGCGGTGGTCGGCTCGTCGGCGATCAGCACCTTCGGGTTGCAGGCCAGCGCCATCGCGATCATCACCCGCTGGCGCAGCCCCCCCGACAGCTGGTGCGGGTAGTCCCCGAGACGCTCGGACGGGCGCGGGATCCCCACCAGGCCGAGGACCTCGGCCGCGCGGTCGAGCGCCTCCCGGGCGCCCGCGCCGCGGTGCCGGCGGACCGGCTCCGCCACCTGGTAGCCGATCGTCTTGGTCGGGTCGAGCCCCGTCATCGAGTCCTGGAACACCATGCCGACGGTGTTGCCGCGCACGTCCTGGAGCTGCTCCTCGGTCATCCCGACGAGCTCGGTGCCGTCCACGCGGATCGACCCGGCGACGATGCTGCCGCCCGGGGGCAGCAGTCCCATGATCGACAGGCCGGTCATCGACTTCCCGCAGCCGGACTCCCCGACAATCCCGAGCGTCTCGCCCGCGTCGACGTGCATGTCGACGTCGCAGACCGCCTGCACCACCGAACGGCGGAGCTGGATCCGCGTGGACAGTCCCTTGATGACCAGTGCCGGTTCCACGTGAGCCCTCTCTGCACTTGTCTGCGACGCGCCGGTGCCCGTCGTGCTCACCGGCGGCGCAGCCGGACGTCGACGGCGTCACGGAGGCCGTCACCGATGAAGTTGGCCGCCATGACGACCAGGACGAGACAGATGCCCACGGGGTAGATCAGCCACCAGTAGCCGTCCAGCAGGTAGTTGATGCCGTCGGAGAGCATGTCGCCCCACGACACCTGCGGGTAGTTGAGGCCGAAGCCGAGGAAGCCCAGCGCGGCCACGGCGAGGATGGCGTCGGCGACCTGGAAGGTGACGTTGACGACGACCGTGCCGAGGGCGTTGGGGATCAGGTGCTTGTTCACCAGGCGCCAGCGCGTGCTCCCCATGACGCGGGCGGCGGCGATGAAGTCCCGCACCCTGAGCGCCAGCACCTCGCCGCGCACGAGGCGCGCGGGGAACAGCCAGGAGAAGCCGCCGAGCACGAGGCTCAGGGTGAGGACCGTCGCGTTGAACCGGGTGGCGATGATCAGGACGATGAACAGGAACGGGATCGCCAGCAGTGCGTCGACGATGCGCATCATGACCGCGTCGACGACCCCGCCGGCGAGCCCGGCGATCGCGCCCCAGAGGGTGCCGATCACCGTCGCGATCAGCGCGGTGAGGAAGGCGATCTCCAGGGCCGCCTGACCGCCCTTCATGATCCGGCCGAGCTCGTCGTAGCCGTCCTTGTCCGTCCCCAGCGGGTGCCCGTTGCCGGGCGCCAGATAGGTGTCCGACAGCACGCCGTGCAGCTGGTCGGTGTGGTAGAAGCTCGGCCCGAGGAAGCAGAACAGCACGAAGAACACGATGATCGCGACACCGATGACGGCCAGCCGGTTGTGGACGAAGGAGTCGACCGCAAGCTTCCACATGGGCGTCGCCGCCGCGACCTCGCCGCCCTCCGGCTCCGTCCCGGCCGCGGGGGGCGGGGAGCCGCTGCTCCGCGGGTCGAGCTCAGCTGAATCCAGGACCATGATCGTCTCCTCGTCCTGTCGACTCGCGGCCGGTCTCAACCGAGCCTGATCCGGGGGTCCGCCACCGACAGCGCGAGGTCGGCGACGAAGTTGCCCACGACCGTGAGCACCCCGACGATCAGGCTGTAGGCCAGCAGGACCGGGTAGTCCTCGTTCTGCAGGCTGTTGAAGAACAGCAGCCCGAGGCCGGGGAAGTTGTACACGTTCTCGACGATCAGGTTGCCGGACAGCAGCGCCGGGATCGAGAGCCCGACGAGGGTCACGATCGGGAGCGAGGAGTTCCGCAGCAGGTGGCGGGCGATGACCGACCGCTCGGAGAGGCCCTTGGCCCGAGCCACCTTGATGTAGTCCTGCGCGAGGGTGTCGAGCGCGGAGGAGCGCATGTAGCGGGAGAACGCGGCCACCGACACCGCCGCGAGGGTCACGATCGGCAGGACCATCGAGTGCGGGCTCTTGATCACCCCCCACGTGGTGGTCGCCTGACTGGCCTCGCTCGGGAACCAGCCGAGCTTCAGGGCGAAGACCGCGATGAGGACGAGCGCGAGGAAGAAGATCGGCACCGAGTACAGGGTGAAGGCGCCCGCGGTGAGGACGTTGTCCAGCACCGAGTTGCGGCGGACCGCCTGGAGGATCCCCAGCGGGACGGCGATGACGATCGCCAGCACGAGGGCCGCCAGGGTCAGGTACGCGCTCCGGCCGGCGTTCTGCGCGAGCAGGGCGTTCACGGACTGGTTCAGCTTGTAGGAGTAGCCGAGGTGGCCGTGCAGGAGCTGGTTCAGGTAGGTCAGGTACTGCACGACCAGCGGTCGGTCGTAGCCGTGGGCGGAGTTGAAGTCCGCGACCGCCTTCGGTGTCGCCTGCACCCCCAGGACGGCGCGTCCCGGCGAGCTCGAGATCAGGTGCAACAGGAGGAACACGAGGATCGAGATGGCGAAGACGACCACCACCGACACCCCTGCGCGCCGAAGCAGGTACCTGCCCATCCGGTCCGTCCCGTTCTCTCGTCGTGTGGTGCGGGTGGCACCGCCGCCCGTCCCGGTGGCCCGTCGGGCCACCGGGACGGACGTGGCGGCTACTGCTTCTTCGTGGAGTACCAGAACTCGCCGAACAGGCGGTACTGCGTGAGCGCCGAGAAGCTGGCCGCCGGGCCGGAGAGCGTGTCCTTCCAGGCGTACACGTTGTCCGGGAGCGGCTGGAAGATCGCCGGCAGCTGCTCGGTGAGGTACGAGGCCTCCTTCGAGACCGCGTCCGGGTCGCTGCCGTAGACCGAGTTGTTGACCAGGGCGTCGAGCTTCTTGTCGCTGTACCCGCCGAAGTCGTACGAGCCGGTGCTGTTGAAGATCTCGTTCGTGGTCGGGTAGTTGTTGATCGAGAACCCGCCGAAGTCCATCATCGCCCACTTGTTGATGCTCGACTTGGCCGAGACGTCACTGAAGTTGGAGATCAGGTAGTTGAACGTCTTGCCGATCGACGTCACCGTGACGCCGATCTGCTTGGCCGCCGAGGAGAACGCCGTGACCTGCTGGGTCGTGACGGCCACGTTCGTGTAGTAGAGGTTGAAGCTCAGCGGTGTCCCCGCGGCGATGCCGGCGCCGCACTCGGTCGCCGTGGCACCGGGCTTCACGCAGGTCGTCGTCCCGTTCGGGACGACCTTCCAGCCGTGCGAGCTGAGCAGCTTCGAGGCGGCGGCGACGTCGAAGGGGTACGGGTTGGTGGAGGCGTTGCTCGGGGTGAACGGGTTGATCGGGAGCGTCGGCACCGGCCCGAAGGACTGCACGGCGGCGTCGTGGTAGATGCCGTGGACGACCCCGGCCTGGTCCTGCAGGTGGGCGAGCGCCTGCCGGACGTACAGGTTCGAGATGATCTTGTTGAAGCTGCCCGTGGTGTTCTTGAAGTTGAAGACCATGTAGTTGAACCCGAAGGCCGGGTAGCCGTAGACGTTGAACCCCTTGCGCTTGAGCGACGCGACCTGGGGGAGGTCGGCCGACGGCACGCCGGACACGTCGAGGTTGCCGCTCAGGAGCTGGTTGAACATGGCCGTCTCGGACGTGAAGGCGATCTGGTCGATGCCCGCGATCGACGGCTTGTTCGGCCCCGTGTACTTGGTGTTCGTCCGGAGGCTGAGCGCGTTGGTGCTCGCGCTGTACGCCGTGAGCTTGAACGGACCGCTGACGTCCTGCCAGAGCGGGTTGCTGGCGTAGGTCGTCAGCTGCTTCGCTTCCTTGGCGAGGTAGTCGTAGATCAGCTTGGCGTTCGCCGGCTTGGTGTAGTCCAACGCCGCGCCGCCGGCTGCGCTCCGGTTCCAGGCGGTGGACGGGAGCGGGCTGATGAACCCGAGCTGGTCCAGCTGGAACCACTTGGGGTTGAAGGCCTTCGTGAGGTGGAAGACGACGGTGTGGGTGTCCGGGGTCGACATCGACGCGACGTTGTCCGGGAAGAAGCCCGGGGTGTAGTTGCCGAAGTTGGCCGCGCTCTCCTTGACCGCCGCCTTCAGCAGGTCGACGAAGAACACGACGTCGTTCGCCTGGACCGGCTTGCCGTCGGACCAGGTGTAGGTCGAGTTGAGCGGGACCGTGACGGTCTTGTCGCCGTTCGAGAAGACGGGGGCCTTGCCGATGCTGCGCGTGTAGTCGGTGGTCGGCGACGTGCCCGTCACCGGCTGGTACAGCGGCGCGAACAGCTGGTTCTGCAGCTGGTAGATGTTGTAGACCGAGCCGTTGGAGGCCGGGGTGATCGGGAAGATGTAGTTCGGGCCGGTGCCCGGCTCCTGGGCGACCTTGACGACACCGCCCGTGACCTTGCTCGTCGCCGGCGTGGGGAGCGTCCCGAAGCCGCCCTTCGACGCCACCTGCTGCTGGGCGGACGCCACGGCGGACGGCGCGGCGCTCGTGCTGCCGTCGACGGTCGCGCTCGGGGTGGTGGAGCTCGAGCAGGCGGCGACGATCAGGGCGAGCCCGATCGTCCCCGCTCCGAGCACCTGCAGTCGTGACGTACGCATCTGTCTCCGTTCAGCAGCCCGCGGGAGCGGGCACGAGGGCACCGGCGGCGCCTCTTCGGACTGGGAGAGGTTGCGCGCCCCGGCGCGCCCGGGGCAAGCCGATCAGGCCCCGGCGGCACGGTTGGTCGATCTTTAACGCGGGCGTAACACGACCGTTCCGCCCAGTGACGGCAACTTCCGGAAACCGGCGCGATGGTGTAACACAAACGTTTCCCTCGGCGCGAGCCGGCGGGCCCGCCCACGACCCGGCGGCCGGCATCCCGCCGGACCCCTCGTGGGCCGCCCCCGACCGTGCTGAGCCGCCCCCGTGACGACCGGCATGCTGGCGACGTGACCACTCCGGACGCCCGCGCCGTGACGACCGGGATCGGCTCCGCCGAGGAGCTGCGCGAGCTCGTCGGCGAACCGTCCCCCCGGGTGGCCGCCAAGGTCCGCCGCACCCTCGGCGAGGTCGACCGGGCGTGGCTGGCCCGCTCGCCGTTCTGCCTCGTCGCGACGGCCGGGGTCGACGGCCGCTGCGACGTGTCCCCGAAGGGCGACCCGCCCGGCTTCGCCCTGGTCCTCGACGACACCACCCTGGTGCTCCCCGAACGGCCCGGCAACCGCCGCGTCGACGGCTTCCTCAACGTCCTCGCCAATCCCCACGTCGGGCTCCTCTTCATGGTGCCCGGCCGCGGGGACACCCTCCGGGTCAACGGCCGCGCGCGCCTGGTCCGCGACGCGGACTTCTTCGACTCCCTCGTGGTCGCGGGGCACCGGCCGCTGCTCGCGCTCGTGGTGGACGTCGAGGAGGTCTTCTTCCACTGCTCGAAGGCGTTCCTCCGGTCCACCCTCTGGGACCCGGGGACCTGGGCGCCGGACGCCGTCCCGGACCGGGCGGAGATCGCCCACACCGTCGACCGGCCCGCGCCCGGCTGAGCCGGGCGTGGGCCCGCGGCGCGCGTCGGCCGCCGGTCTGGGACGATGCATGCAATGAGGCCCTCCCGACCGGCCCGGCGCGGGATCGCCCGGTTCGCCCTCGACGTCAGCCCGCTGCGCGAGCCCGGCTTCCGCCGGCTCTGGGTGGCCGGGGCCATCTCCGTCGTCGGCAGCCAGTTCACCGTCGTCGCCGTCCCCAAGCAGCTGTACGACATGACCGGCTCGTCGGCCTGGGTCGGGGTGTCGGGGATCTTCGCCCTCGTCCCCCTCCTCGTCTTCGGCCTGCTCGGGGGCGCGATCGCCGACCGGGTCGACCGCCGCCGGCTCATCCTGGCCAGCACGACCGGCATCGCCCTCACCTCGGTCGCGTTCGGGGTGATCGGCCTGTCCGGGCACGCCGACGTCTGGTCGGTCCTGGTGGTGCTCGCGCTGCAGCAGGCCTTCTTCGCCGTCAACCAGCCGGCCCGGTCGGCTCTCATCCCGCACCTCGTCAGCGCGGCCCGGCTGCCGTCGGCCAACGCGCTGAACACGACGGTGTTCAACACCGGGGTCATCGCCGGCCCGCTGCTGGCCGCGGTGCTGCTGCCGCTGGTCAGCCTGCCGACCCTCTACCTGATCGACGCGGCCGGGGTCGCCGCCGCGCTGGTCATCCTCGTCCGCCTCCCGCCCGCGCCCGCGGCGTCTCCCGCGGGCCGGCTGTCGCTGCTCGGCGCGATCCGCGACGTCGGGGTCGGGTTCCGCTACCTGTCGGGGCGCACGGTGCTGCTCGCGTCCTTCGTCGTCGACATCGTCGCGATGGTCGCGGGGATGC
>CAXSIB010000057.1:0-12305 GCA_964237095.1 uncultured Actinomycetales bacterium | reverse complement strand
GCGCCGACCCGCCGGGGGCGCGGGCGCGGGCGCGGCCGGGGTCTGCCGTGGGGGACCGGCGCCCTCGTCCTGGCCGCGGCGGTGGCGCTGCTCGCCCACGGGATGGGGGAGTACTGGGTGCTCGACGCCGGCAAGGCGGTGTCCGAGCCGCTGGCCGGCGCGGCCACCGCGTGCCTGCTGGTCGCGGTCACCGACGGGCGGCCGCGGGCGGTCACCCGGCTGCTGTCGTGGCGGCCGCTGACCCTGCTCGGCACGTTCTCCTACAGCCTCTACCTGCTGCACGCCCCGGTCCTCCAGCTGGTGTGGCAGGAGCTGCTCGCCCCCGCCGGCGCGCGACTCGGCAGCGGGTGGGCGCTGGCCGCCCTCGTCCCGCTCGGGGCGGTGGCGTCCGTCGCGGTCGCGTGGGTGTTCTTCGTCCTCGTCGAGCGCCGCTGCCTGACGGTGCGGGCACCCGCGCGCGCGAGGACCGACCCCGACCGGCCGGCGCCGGCGACCGATGTCGGTGGCACCTGGTAGCCATGGGGGCATGAGCCCGAGCGCACCGACCACCACCGCCGCCCGGACCGCCGCGACCGCGCCGGACCCCGCGCCGGACCGCGCCCGCCTGCGCGCCGACGCCGAGACCCACCTCCGCGCGCTCGCGGGTGAGTCCGCGGTGCTGCGCGACGACCAGTGGACGGCGATCGAGGCCCTCGTGGCCGATCACCGCCGGGCGCTCGTCGTGCAGCGCACCGGCTGGGGCAAGTCCGCGGTGTACTTCGTGGCCACGGCGCTGCTGCGGGCGGCCGGGGGCGGCCCGACCGTGCTGGTGTCCCCACTGCTCGCGCTCATGCGCAACCAGGTCGCGGCGGCGGAGCGCGCCGGCATCCGCGCGGCCACCGTCAACTCCTCCAACCCGGAGCAGTGGCGGGAGATCTACGACCGGGTCGTCGCCGGCGAGGTCGACGTGCTGCTCGTGTCCCCGGAGCGGCTGAACAACCCCGAGTTCCGCGACGCGGTCCTGCCCGAGCTGGCCGCGACCTGCGGGCTGCTGGTCATCGACGAGGCGCACTGCATCTCCGACTGGGGTCACGACTTCCGACCCGACTTCCGCCGCCTGCGCACCCTGATCGCGGACCTGCCCGCCGGGATCCCCGTCCTGGCCACGACGGCGACCGCGAACGAGCGGGTGACCGCCGACGTCGCCGAGCAGCTCGCCGTCGCCGCCCCCGCCGGGCCCGGCGCCGGCGGGGGCGGCCGCCGGGGATCGGGCTCCCTCGACGACGACGTGCTGGTCCTGCGCGGGTCCCTCGACCGGGAGTCCCTCCACCTGTCCGTCGTCGCGCTGCCGGACCGTGCGCACCAGCTGGGCTGGCTGGCCGAGCACCTGCCGGCCCTGCCCGGCAGCGGGATCGTCTACTGCCTGACCACCTCGGCCACCACCGACGTCGCGGACTTCCTCAACGCCCAACCGGCGCTGCGGTCCGCGGGCATGCGGTTCGCGTCCTACTCCGGGCAGACCGACGCCGCCGAGCGCGAGCAGGCCGAGGCGGACCTGCTCGGCAACCGGGTCAAGGCCCTCGTCGCGACCAGCGCGCTGGGAATGGGCTTCGACAAGCCCGACCTCGGCTTCGTCGTGCACCTCGGGGCGCCGCCGTCCCCGATCGCCTACTACCAGCAGGTCGGCCGCGCCGGCCGGGCGACCGCCCGCGCCGAGGTCGTCCTGCTGCCCGGCCGCGACGACCGGTCCATCTGGGACTGGTTCGACTCGATGGGGATGCCGTCGGAGGCGACGGCGCGCGCGGCCATCGAGGCGCTGTCCGACCGGCCCGCGTCGACGGTGTCGCTGCAGACCCTGGTCGACCTCAAGGCGAGCCGGCTCGAGGGGCTCCTGAAGGTGCTCGACGTCGACGGCGCCGCCCGGCGGGTCAAGGGCGGCTGGGTCCGCGGGGAGACCGACTGGGTCTACGACGGCGACCGCTACGCCCGGGTCGCCGCCGTCCGAGCCGCCGAGCAGCAGGCGATGCTCGACTACGAGCGCACCGACGGCTGCCGGCTGGTGTTCCTGCGCCGGGCCCTCGACGACGACACCGCCCGGCCGTGCGGCCGCTGCGACGTCTGCACCGGGACGGCGACCGACGCCGCGGTCAGCGACGCCGGGATCGCCGCCGCGGCCGGGCGTCTGGAGCGGGCCGGGGTCCCCGTCGAGCCCCGCAAGCTGTGGCCGTCGGCGATGCGGACCCTCGGGGTCCCGGTCAGCGGGAAGATCCCGGACGCCGACCGCGCCGAGCAGGGCCGGGCCGTGGCCCGGTTCACCGACCTCGGGCTCGGCCCCCGCGTGCGGGAGGTCTGCACCGGCCCCGACGCGCCGGTCCCCGCGGACCTCGCGGCGGCGGCGGTGCGGGTCCTCGCGGCGTGGGGCTGGGCGACCCGCCCGGTGGGCATCGTCGCCGCCGGCTCCGGGACCCACCCCGAGCTGGTGGCCAGCCTGGCGGACCACCTGGCGACGGTGGGCCGGCTCCCGCTGCTCGGCACCACCGTCCACGACGGCCCGCCCGCCGGGCCGCGCACCAACTCCGCGCACCGCCTCCGCACGGTCTGGGGCACCCACCGGCTGCCGCCGGACCTGGCCGAGGCGGTCGCCGCCGCCGACGGCCCGCTGCTGCTCGTCGACGACGCCACCGACAGCGGCTGGACCCTCGCGGTCCTCACGCTCCTGCTCCGCCAGGCCGGCGCCGGCCCCGTCCTCCCGCTGGTGCTCGCGGCCGGCTGAGCCGGAGTCCGGACCGCCGGGCCGCGCCGTCCGGCGGCGCCGACCCGCCACGGTGCGACCGACCCACCACGGTGCGATCTCCGTCCCGAGCCGGCGGGGCGGGAGGATGGCGCGGTGCGGCGACGGCTGGCGGGTGGACGCGAGGAGACCGCGGGCATCGTGCTGATGGTCCTCGTCTCGACCGCGACGGTCCTGGCGGCGGACCGCGGGCAGACCCGGGTCTGGGTGGCGCTCGCGATGGCCGCCGCGGAGGCCGGGCTGCTCCTCGGTCGGCACGCCGCGCCGCCCGGTGCGCTCGCCGGGCTCGCCCTCGCCGTCGTCGCCGGGTTCGCCGCCCTCCTGCTGGCCTCGTCCGGGCTCGGCGAGGTGCCGATCCTGGTCGCCGCGGCCCGGCTGCCGCGCGTGCTGCCGGCCCCCCGCCGGGTCGCGGTCGTCCTCGCCGTGGCGGTGCTGTTCGGCGTCGGGATCGCCTACGTCTCGGGCAACGTCGTCGGGCTGCTGGCCGGGTACGGCGTGTGGCTGCTCGCGCAGCGGACGGTCCAGAGCGCGGCCCTGGAGGCCGAACGGGACCGGGCGGTGGGGCTGCTCGCGGAGGTCGAGGCGAGTCGGGACACCCAGGCCGAGGCGGCGGCGAGCGGCGAGCGCGCCCGGATCGCCCGGGAGATGCACGACGTGCTCGCCCACAGCCTGGCCGGGCTGTCGCTGCAGCTGCAGGCGGTGCGCGCGGTCGCCGTCCGTGAGGGGGTCGCCGACGCCGTGACCGTGCCGCTCGAGCGGGCCGCCGACCTCGCCCGCGAGGGGGTGGCCGAGGCCCGCGCGGCGGTCGGGGTGCTCAGTGGCCCCGCGGCGCCCGACGGCCGCGGGATCGGTGACGTCGAGGGCCTCGTCGCGCGGTTCCCGGGGTCCGCGGGTCACACGGTGACCGGGGCGGCGCAGCCCCTCTCGGGGGCGGCCGGCCACGCGGTGTACCGGGCCGTCCAGGAGTCCCTCACCAACGCCGCCCGGTACGCCCCCGGCGCCCGGGTCGCGGTCGCGCTGGACTGGTCGGCGACGCGGCTCGTCGCGACCGTCTCGGACGAGGGGGCGGCACGCACCACGTCGCTCGACCCGGTCCGCGGTGCGGCTCCGGGGTTCGGTGCAGGTGCGGGGACGGCAGCGACCGGAAGCGGGCTCGCCGGGATGGCGGCGCGGTTGGAGCAGGTGGGTGGCCGGCTGACCGCGGGGCCGGCGGGCGACGGGTGGCTGGTGCGGATCGTCGTCCCCACCCGGCCGGCCGGTGACGCGTGACGGTCCGCGTCGTCGTCGCCGACGACCAGTCCGTCGTGCGCGACGGCCTCGTCCTGCTGCTGTCGACCGACCTCGGGCTGACGGTGGTGGGCGTCGCCCGCGACGGGCGCGAGGCCGTCGACCTCGCCGTCGCCCACCGCCCGGACGTCGTCCTCTGCGACCTGCGGATGCCCGGGCTGGACGGGGCCCAGGTCACCGCGACGCTGGCCGAGGCGCTGCCGACCGCGCGGGTGCTGATCCTGACGACGTTCGCCGACGACGACGCGGTGCTGCCCGCGCTGCGGGCCGGGGCGGCGGGCTACCTGACGAAGGACACCACGGGGGAGGACCTGGTCGCGGCGGTGCGGGCGGTGGCGGCCGGGCGGACCGTGCTCGACCCCGCCGTGCAGCAGCGCCTGGTCGAGCTGCTCCGGCGGCCGGCCCCCCCGCCGGCCGAGCCCGGGCCTGCAGCCCCGACGGGGTCCTCGACCGGATCCCGGCCCGGCCCGGGGTCGGGCCCGCCGGGCTTCGACGCCCCCGAGGGCCTCACCCGGCGGGAGGTCGACGTCGTCCGGCTGGTGTCCGACGGCCTGTCCAACCAGCAGATCGCCCGGCGGCTGGTGGTGAGCGAGGCCACCGTCAAGACTCACCTGAACCACGTGCTGAGCAAGCTCGACGTCGACGGCCGGGCCGGACTGGTGGCCTGGGCCTGGCGCCACGGGGTCGTCGAGTAGGGACCCGGCCGACGCCACGCACGACCGGGAGCCCGCCACCGTCGGGCGGTGGGGGCTCCAGGTCGATGTCGTCGGTGTCGGTGTCGGTGTCGTCGGTCGGGGCGGGCAGGGCCGGACCCGCTGGAGGTCAGACCCCGCCGGTGGTACAAGCACCATCCTCACTGTCAGACGGCGACCGGTACCCGTGCTGCGGTCGGCGCCGCCGCGGCCGCGGCCCGGGCGACCCCCAGGCGCCCGCGGATCATGACGACGGCGATCCGGACGACCACCTCGGACAGCGCCATGAGCACGAGGGCGGCGACCCAGGCGGTGTCGCTGGTGATGTCGTGGCGGACGCTGAAGCGCGCGATGGTGTCGGCGCCGCCGTGGGTGGCGAACAGCTGGAACGCGAGCCGGGTGCCGACCCCGAGGACCCACAGGACCGCGGCGAGGAAGCCGGCGCGGACGTACGCGTGCCCCTCGTGGACGCGGACCCGGGTGGCCGCGCCGCTCAGCAGCCCCAGCAGGGCCCCGGTCCCGGCGACGGCGCCGATCAGCGCGAGGTCGTGGCCGGCCGTGGGGATCGAGCGGAGGTAGTGGGCCGCCGTCCAGGAGACGAGCGCGAGCGGGATCAGCGCGAACCTCCAGTCCAGGCGCGATTCCCGCACCTGCCGGAGCACGACGAGGATGAGCGCGATGTCGATGAACCAGTCGGTCGTTGTCATGGCTGCAACCCTGCTCGGCTCGGGCGCGGCGGTCCTCGGCCCGGGGGTGGAGACGGGGTGGAGACCGTCGGGGCGTCCGACCCGGAGCGGGGCCGGGTCGCGGACGACCTCAGCCCCGGGCGAGCCGGGTGAGCAGGGGGGCGACCACCGGAGCCTGGACGAGGCGCATGAGGGCGGCGACGGTGCGGATGCCCCGCGCGGTGTGGGGAGCGTAGGAGCGGACCCGCCCGGGCAGCAGCTTCTGCGCGGCGTCCACCGAGGGCTTCATCCCGGTCCGGTAGACGGCAAGAGCGTCCTCGAGCGCCGCGGCGGCGAGACCCGCCCCGTCGCGGCCCGGGGCATCGGCCAGGGAGTCGGTCAGGGCCGCGGCCAGGGTCCGGGCCCCGGCCAGGGCGAGGGCGGTCCCGAGACCGCTGAGCGGGCTGGCGCACCAGGCGCTGTCCCCGAGCAGGACCACCCGGCCCTCGTGGAGGTGGTCGACGCGGATCTGGTCGAAGGTGTCCAGGGCGAAGTCCGGGGCGGCGCGGGCGGCGTCGAGCAGCTCCTCGGTGCGCCACCCGGTGCCGCTGAAGACCCGTTCGAGCAGGGCGTGCTGGGCGGCGCGGTCGCGGCGGTCGGGGAGGGTCCCGGCGGGGAAGGTGAACCCGGCCTCCTGCTGCCCGGGGTGACCGGGCCGGGCTTCGACGACCCGCCCGCCGGGGGCGTTGTGGACGGCGAACCAGCCGTCGAGGCGCGGGGTCCGCGCGTTCTCGGTCAGGCTGAACCAGGCGTGGGCGAGTCCGAGACGCCGCCGGAACTGTTCCTCGGGCCCGAACACCAGGGCCCTGACCCGCGAGTGGGCACCGTCGGCCCCGACGACGAGATCGAAGACCTCCGCCGGACGGTGGCGGAAGTGGGCGCGGACCCCGTCGTGGACCTCCTCGAGGGACTCCACGGTCTCGCCGAACCAGTGGCCGACGCCCGGGCCGGCGGCCGCGTGGACGACCTGCATGAGGTCGGTTCGCAGCAGTTCGTCACGGGAGACGAACCCCTGTCCGCCGAACGCCTCGACGGGCATCCGGGCCCGGGGGTGGCCGTCGGCGTCGACCCAGGCGATCCCGCGCTGGACGACCCGGCGCTCCTGGCACGCGGCCAGCAGCCCCAGGTCCGCCAGTACCGCCGCGGACGGCCCGCGCAGGTCGACGGTCTGACCACCCGACCGCGGGCCGTCGGCGATCTCGACGACCCGCACCGCCCAGCCCGCCCGTTCGAGGTACACCGCGAGGGTGTCCCCGGCCACCCCGGCTCCGACGATCAGGACCTTGGCCATGACGACTCCCCCACCTGGTGGTCTGACACCCGCTAACGCGACTTCTGTTGCAGACCCTAGGAGCCTTCGACCAGTTGTGCAACGTCGGTCGCGTTAAGATGAGGGGTGGTGCAGCGGACGGGGAGTCAGCGGCCGGGTGGGCGGACCGGGCGAACGCGGGACGCGGTGCACGCGGCGGTGCGTGACCTGCTGTTCGAGGCCGGAGCCGGGCCGGTCGGGGTCACCGAGATCGCCACCCGGGCCGGGGTGCACCCGGCGACGATCTACCGCCGCTGGCGCAGCGCCGAGGCCCTGCTGCTCGAGGTGGCCGTCGAGGAGCTCGACCGGAGCAGCCCGCTCTCCGCCACGGGCGACCTGCGGGCCGACCTCGCCCGCTACGGGCGCACCGCGGTCGCGGGGCTCGCCCGGCCCGGCGGACTGGGGTTCCTGCGCGCGATCATGGCCGCCGCCGGCGACCCCGCCACCGGCGCCGACGGCGCCACCGCCCTGCTCGCCGGCCGGCTCGACCAGATCGAGGGCCTCCTCGACGGGGACCGCGACGGGGCGGGTACCCGCCTCGATGCCGTCGACGTGGTGGACGGACTGCTCGCTCCGATCTACTTCCGAGCCCTCCTGTCGACGCCGACGACGCTGACCCCGGGGGACGTGGACCGCCTGGTCGACAACCTGCTCGCCGTCGCCTCCCACCGCACCGCCCCCGGGCACCGCCGGCGGACCGCCCCACCGGCGGTCGACGAGGACGGTGTCGACGGCGTCGGTGCACCGGCGCCGGCGGAGCTCAGGTCTCCGACCGGCCGGACAGCTCGGCCAGCTTCGTGACCGTGTTCCAGTTCCGCATCGTGACCGTCGTCCCGAGGACCTTCGGCCAGGCGACGGTCGCGAACGGTGACGCCAGGATGCCGTCGGGGCACCAGAGGTACAGGTGGTCCGCGACGAGGCGGGCCGGGTGGGACGGGGTGTCCAGGGTCTCGACCGCCGCCGCCGCGCCGGGGGCCACCGCTCCGGCCGGGAAGCCGAGCAGGTGCCGCGACGGGTCGGTGGCCACCGCGGCCAGCGGGTCGGCGGCCACCGCCGCGGCCAGTTCCCGGGCGGTCCGCACGACCACGACGGTCGCGAGCCCGCGCTCGGCCAGCGCGCGCTCGACCTGCGCGCCGACGGCGGCCGGAGTCACGCCGGCCGGCGCGCTCAGCGCGACGTTGCCGCTCTGCAGGTGGGTCGCGACGTCGGTGAACCCGAGGGAGCCGACCAGCGCTCGGAGGTCGGCCATCGAGATCCGCTTGGCCTTCCCGACGTTGATCCCGCTGAGCAGCACGACGAGGCGCTTGTCCACGCACCGACCCTGGCACGGGCCGACGGCGAGGCGTCGGACAATGACCCGGTGACGACGACCGAGCTCCCGCCGGCGGCCCCGGCCTTCCCCCCGCCGGCCCGACCCGCCGCCCCGGGCACCCGCGTCGACGCCTCCGGGCTCGACGAGTCCGCCCGGCTGATGCTCGCGGCGGACCTCCGCGCCGCGGTCCGGGGCGAGGTCGCCTTCGACGGCGCGACCCGCGGGGTGTACGCCACCGACTCCTCCAACTACCGCCAGGTGCCCCTGGGGGTGGTGTTCCCGCGGGACGAGGACGACGTCCTCGCGGTGCTGCGGGTCGCGTCGGCCCACGACGCGCCGATCGTCAGCCGGGGCGGCGGGACCGGGCTCGCCGGCCAGACCACCAACGTCGCGGTCGTCCTGGACTTCTCCCGGCACATGACCGCGATCCTGGAGCTCGACCCGGTCCGCCGGATCGCCCGCGTCCAGCCCGGCATCGTCCTGGACGACCTGCGGGCGGCGGCGGAGGTCCACGGGCTGACGTTCGGCCCGGACCCGGCCACCCACGCCTGGTGCACGCTCGGCGGCATGGTGGGCAACAACTCCTGCGGCACCCACGCCCTCTACGCCGGCAAGACCGTCGACAACATCGAGCGCCTGCGGGTGATCACCTACGCGGGCACGGTCCTGGACCTCGGCCCGGTCGACGACGCCGAGTACGCCCGCCTCACCTCCCTCGGCGGGGAGACCGCACGGATCCACTCCGGGATGCGCGAGATCGGCCGCCGGTACGCGGGCCTGGTCCGGGAGAGGTTCCCCGACATCCCGCGCCGGGTGAGCGGCTACAACCTCGACGAGCTGACCCCGGCCAAGGGCTGGAACACCGCGCGCGCGTTCGTCGGGACCGAGTCCACGTGCGGCGTGGTCACCGAGATCACCGTGACGCTGACCAACTCCCCGACCCACCGGCGGATGGTCGTGCTCGGCTATCCCGACATCTTCCTGGCGGCGGACGCGGTGCCCTCGCTGCTCGTGCATCCCCTGCTGGGGCTGGAGGGCATGGACGACGTCCTCATCGGCCAGATGCGCGCGATCGACCTGAACACCGCGAGTTTGCCGCTGCTGCCGCCGGGCAACGGCTGGCTCATCGCCGAGCTCGGCGACGACGACCCGGCGGTGGCGGACGCGAAGACCGACGCCTTCGTCGCGGCGCTGCCGCCGGAGGTGCACCGGGTCCGCTTCGACGCCGCCCACGACCAGCGCCGGATCTGGGCGATCCGTGAGTCCGGGCTGGGCGCGACCGCGGTCCCGCCGGGCAAGCCCCACAACCACGAGGGCTGGGAGGACGCCGGGGTCCCGCCCGAGCGCCTCGGGGAGTACCTGCGCCGGATCACCGCGCTGTGGGGGGAGTACGGCTACACCGGCTCCTGGTACGGCCACTTCGGCCAGGGCTGTGTGCACACGAGGAACCCGTTCGACCTGCACACCCTCGAGGGCCTCGCGGACTACCGCGAGTTCGTCGAGCGGGCGGCCCGGGTCTGCGTCGAGCTCGGCGGGTCGCTGTCCGGGGAGCACGGTGACGGGCAGTCCCGCGGGGAGCTGCTGACCATCATGTTCGGCCCCGAGCTGGTCGACGCGTTCCGACAGTTCAAAGCCGTCTGGGATCCGCGCGGGCGGATGAACCCCGGCAAGGTCGTCGACCCGTACCCGCTGGACACCAACCTCCGTTTCGGCCCGGAGTACCGGCGCGACCTGCTCACCGACCCGGCCTACTTCGCCTACACCGTGGACGGCGGCAGCCTGCAGCACGCGGCCGAGCGCTGCGTCGGGGTCGGGCGCTGCCGGCGCGACGACACCGGGGTGATGTGCCCGTCCTACCGGGTCACCCGCGACGAGCGGCACTCCACCCGCGGGCGGGCCAAGCTGCTCGTGGAGATGTTCCAGGGCGAGACCACGGCCGCGGACTGGCGCAACACCGAGGTGAAGGACGCCCTCGACCTCTGCCTGTCCTGCAAGGGATGTCAGACCGACTGCCCCACCCACGTCGACATGGCGACCTACAAGGCGGAGTTCCTCGCCCACCACTACCGGGGCCGGCTGCGGCCGCGGCACGCCTACGCCCTCGGGCTGATCCCGCTCGCCGCCCGGGCCGCCACCGCGGTGCCGGCGCTCGCGAACGCGGTGCTCGGCGCACCGGTGCTGTCGACCCTCGTCCGCCGCGCCGGCGGGATCACCACCGACCGCGCCGTCCCCCGGTTCGCCCGCACCGCGTTCCGGAAGGCGGCCGGCACCAGGGCGCGGGCCGCCACCGCCGACGCCACCGTCGTCGTCTGGCCGGACACGTTCACCGACGCCTACTCCCCGCGTCACGGCGTCGCGACCGTCCGGGTGCTGGAGGCCGCCGGGGAGCGCGTCGCGGTCCCCACCGAGTGGGCGTGCTGCGGGCGCCCGCTCTACGACCACGGGATGCTCGACCTGGCGCGGACCTGGCTGCGGCGCCTGCTCGACGTGCTCGACCCGTGGATCGCCGCCGGCATCCCGATCGTCGTGCCCGAACCGAGCTGTCTGGCGGCGTTCCGCGACGAGCTGCCGCAGCTGCTGCGCGACGACCCGCGGGCGGCGAAGCTCGCCGGGCTGGCCCGCAGCCTCGCCGAGCACCTGGAGGCCATCGACTGGACCCCGACCCCGGTGGTCACGGACCCCGCCGGGGACGACGCGGCCGGGAGCGGGCGGATCGTCGTGCACCCCCACTGCCAGTCCCGCGCCGTGGTCGGCACCGCCGCGGACCGCGCGGTGCTCGAGCGGGCCGGCTACGACGTGGAGGTCCTCGACGCCGGCTGCTGCGGCCTCGCGGGTTCCTTCGGCTTCACCGCCGGGGAGCACGCCGAGCTGTCGCGGAAGATCGCCGACCAGACGTGGCTCCCGCGGCTGTGGGAGGCCGCGCAGGGCACGACCGACCCCGGCACCTCGGGGGAGCGCCCGGGGCAGCCGCCCGCGACCGTCCTCGCCGACGGGTTCAGCTGCGTCACCCAGGCCGCGCAGCTCGGCGGCCCGGCCACCAGCACCCTCGCCGAGCTGCTCGCCCGACGGCTGCCGACCCGCCCGGCTCCGGCTGGCGCCGGGACCCCGACGGGGAAGACTGGCGCCGCACACTGACGGACCGGCAGCGTCGTGGGTCCGCAGTGCCGAGGAGGATCCTGTGCTGACCCAGACGACGGACCCGACCCGGCCGGCTCTGACCGGGCCGGCGACCTCGCCGCCACCCCGGCGCCGTGGGCGGCTCCGCGTGGTCGGTGCGGTGGTCGCGGCCGGCGTCATGGGTCCGGCCCTGCTGGGGGTCGGACCGGCGGCCGCGGCGAACGGGACCGGGACACCCCTGTGCGGGCTGCGGATGGTGAGCCTGGACGGCAACACGGTGATCGCGATGGCCAACGCGTGGAACACCCCTGCGCGGCTGCGGGCACACTCCTGCGTGACGGCGACCGCCGGTCCCCGGCTCCGGATCGTGGGCAGCCCCGGGTCCCGGCCGCTGTCGGGCAACCCGCTGGGCTACCCGGCGCTGTTCGTGGGGGCCTTCGAGGGACACGCGACCACGAAGGCCGTGCTGCCGCAGGCGGTCGCCGACCCGCGGCCGCTGAAGGTCAGCTGGCGCTGGACGGCCCCTGCCGGGGTCTTCGCCGCCGCGCTCGACCTGTGGGTCGACGCCCGCGCCGCCCCGCCGGGCCGGCCCCAGCGCGAGCTGCAGATCTGGCTCGCCCACCGCGGGGCCGTCCGGCCCGCGGGCACGAAACTGGCGGTCGTCTCGGTCTCGGGGGTCCGTTACCAGCTGTGGCGCAAGGGCAGCGGGATCGGCAGCGTCGTGACCTACCAGCGCCTCGCGCCGACCACCGTGGTGGCCCACCTCGACCTCCGGGCGATCCTCCGTGACAGCCAGGCCCGCCACCTGGTCCCGGTCCGCGGCCACCTCACGACCGTGCAGGCCGGCTTCGAGGTGTGGTCCGGCGGTGTCGGCCTGGCCACCACCGCGTTCGCCGTGAGTCGCTCGTGACCGGCCGGTCCTCTCCGAGCTGACCGGCCGGTCCAGCCGACGAACGGTCAGCGATGGCACGGTCGCACCAGTGGTGCTACCGGAAGCGCTGAGGGAGTAGCATCGACGGTGTGAAGCTCAGTGTCAGCCTGCCGGACGACGACGTGGCCTTCCTCGACGCACGGGTCGCTCGAGACGGTGGGG
>CAXSIB010000056.1:0-12342 GCA_964237095.1 uncultured Actinomycetales bacterium | reverse complement strand
TGTCACCCACCCTTTGTGTGATGTGACCGCTCATAAGTGGCAGTTATGACAATCAAGATTGGTGGCAGCCCGAGGTGGACGGACAGGCGGCCCCGGGGGTCGCGGCCGTATTCGTGCTGGTCAACGGCCCGTCGGCGGCAGCTTGAGCCGGAAGACCAGGTGCCCCCGAGGGCACTGGAGGCGGTCGTACCGGTCAGCGCGTCGCTCACGCTGGACGTCAGGGGCGGCCTCTACGGTGGATCAGCGCGGCGCGGTGCGGTCCTCTGCCCGGGATCCCGCGTCGCGCCAGCCCTCCCCCGGCCTGAGCTGGGGCCCTCCGGGGATCCGAGGGTGGCGTAGCTGGACCGGCGGGGCGGTGTCTCCCGGCGGGATGTCGGCGCGATGGGTGGCGTCGATCGTGTCGGTGGGGTGGGGCACCATGGCCCGGATGAGCGTTGCACCGGTGTCCACCGGACCTGACCGGGTCCACCAGGTCCCCCCGCCGCGGGCGTGGATGGCCGCCGCGGTCTGCGCGGACCCCGATCTCGACCCGGCGGTGCGGGCGGTGTTCACCACCGACGACCCCACCAGTCTTGACGCCGCGGCTCGGGCGGTGTGCGCCGCCTGCCTGGTGTTCACCGACTGCGAGAACCATGCCCGGGGGGTCGCGCATCTCGCGGGTATCTGGGCCGGACGCCGCCGCGGACTCCAGGGCCGCCCTGTCCGCTCCCACGCGGTGGACCCGGCCCGAGCCGGCCGGTAGCCCACCCACGCCTGATCCCTGCCGGACCGGTCCGGCGAGGATGTCCGTCCCGCTCGGAGCCGGTATCAGCCCCCGGTCCTCCCGTGAATCCGGGCACGGCGCGGTGCGGGCCCTCCGGCTGGAACCCGCGTCGCTCAAACCCTCCCCCGCTGCCCGGGGTGGCGGAGAGACCAGCTGGTCAACCCGGGTCAGACCTGTGCCGGGCTCGTCCCGCGTGCACCGGTGCACCATCGGTGGACAGGCCACCCGCGGCTCCCGGAGTCGGCGGTTCGGAGCCGTCCGGAGATGGTGACGGCGTCAGGCGGGCGGGAGGCGCCGGTCGAGGTGCTCCCAGACGATCCGCCGGTCAGCAGGGCCCAGGGGTCCGGGTTGGCGCAGCAGCCGCGCGGTGCCGGCGGGGCTGCAGACCGGGACTCCCCCGGCCCGGGTGGGCCCACCGCCAGCGGTCGATGGCGGCGTCGAGGAAACACAGCACCCCGGTCACCGCACCCCACCCGCCCCGGTGGCCGGGTCGTCGGCGGTCAGGGCCGCGGTGACCGCGGCCTGCTGGCGGTGGTTGCCGGTCAGGTAGGTGCTGCGGTCCCGGCCGGACACCACCAGCTGCTCCCGGACCGGGCCGACCAGGCCCCCGGACCGGCGCACCGCCACCCGGGCGGCAGCCAGGTTCTTGGCGTCGATGACGACCACCCCGCCCGGGCAGACCGCGACGTGGTCGAGGTCCCCGTCGCGGCAGGCCGGTCCTAGGCGGCGTTGTGCAGGAACAGCACCCGCTCTTCACACGCGGCCTCCAGCTCCGCGGCCAGGCGCCGCTCCCCCGCCGCCCTGCCGCGAACGCCGCCGTCGACGCCGGCTCCGCGGACAGCGCCAGGCGCAGCCGCCCGAGGCGGGGTAGGCGGTGCGAACCCGGGTAGCCCGGGCGGCCCGTCGGGCCTCGTCACGTCCGCTGCAGCGACACCCCCGCGCGACCACCGGTTCGCTGTCGACGGGCGCCGCCGCCGGGGCCGGCTCACCCGGAGGCGCACGGCCCGTACTACACCCGCTGAGTCAGCGGGTCCGATACCGCCACCGTCCCCACGGACAGCCCCGTCCCGCACGGACGCACTGCCGGTACCGCAATAGTGACTATGTACGCACGGCGGTCTTGCTTATCGCAAACGGCCTCGTACTGGAAAATTACCGCCATCGTTGTGGACCTGCTTAGACATTTCTAACCAAGAGCGGATTGCCTCATCGAGCAGATCGCCCAGTCTTACTCTAGGCCTACCATTATCCGAAAAGAACCAAACCGCGTCCCGCATCTCATCAGCTAACGGGCGGGCGATTTTCACATGTTCGCGAGGTGACAGCTTCGAGTCTCTCAGCTCGAAGTCGGTCGACTTAGTGGATGACGTGGTTGACCTATCAGAGGCGTACGAGGTGTCCGAGGTACCTGAGGTGCCCGAAATAATTAGGGTGTCTGAGTTACCTAAGATACCTGGTGGGGCCGATGTCGCCAGATTCGTAGGGACGACAGATAGGTCCTCCGCGAACTCAGTTGACCGTCCCGTGTCAACTCGGTTGCGGACCGAAGCGACCGTCGGGTCGCTTGCGACTACAGGTACGAAGGTACCTAAGGTACCTGGTGCCTCAAGGTCGGTGAGGCTCGACGGACTATCGCTCCTTCGCTGTCCAAGCGTAACGGAGGTGTCCAATACGCTTCGAGTTCCCGTGGTACCTGAGCTACCTGAGGTACCTAGAGATCCAGCGGCACCTGAGGAGTATTGGAACCCTGAGGTACCTGAGGTACCTGAGGTACCTGAGTCGGCTTCCGCCTTGGGTCGATCAGCATCGACCCTCGAGCCGACCCGGTCAGCATCTGGCCCCGCTCCAACTAGAGAGTCCAACGCGAGCTCGCTCGGACGTCGAGCCGGTGGAAGAGCGTTTCTAGCCACGAGCAACCTCTTCTCGGCGCCGTAGTTCGACTAGAATAGCTCGATAGTCAACGTCCGCTTTTCCACCGGGGTCATATACCGTCATTGGCTGTCGCCAAGCTGGAGCCTCTCGAAGTCGCCCATCGTCGCGAATAAAACCGTCAAGAACTTCCCCGCCCGGAAAATACTCTTGGCGCAAGCGATCACCTACCTGGCGGCCGAGGACACTGGTGTGGCGCCCGTGGATACGTACCTGAGTTAAAATAACGCCCGAGAGCTCGAGTCCAGGATTTAACCGATTTCTTACTGCCATGATTGCATCCTTGACCTTCGGTACTTCGTCGAGCTCAAGCGCCCCAGCCGGAACGGGGACTAAGACACCGGTAGCCGCAGTAAGCGCCAGGATTGTAAATGCCCCGAGATCACCAGGAGCATCTATTACTACCCAATCACGAGGTGCAATGGACGTAAGCGCCTCGCGTAGTAGGTATTGATGGCCAACGACCTGTGTTAAGCGCTCGATCTGGCTGAAAGTGACCGACGCAGGCAGAAGCTCGAGTCCTGGCACAGAAGTTGAGACGACTAATGGGTCAAGTGGTTTACCCTCAACGAGCGCTGACATGAAGTCGTCGTTATCGGGGGAGTGATCTAACCATTGAGTTGTCGATCCTTGCTTGTCTAAATCGACCAGTAAGACTCGATCACCGGTCTGTGCTGCTACTGCTGCAAGACTAACGGCGGTGGTGGTCTTTCCGGTTCCGCCTTTCGGGTTGACGATCGCAGTTACCCGCACAGCGTCTGCTCCTGCCGAAATGGTGAGATAGGCATCCAAAAATAATAACTAGGGACCTTAGGTAACTGAGGACCCCGGGGTACCTCGGCGTGTCGGATGGAAGAGGCGCGGTAGTTGTCGAGCGGTATGAAGTCGGACGTGCCCCTCATGACCTACGTCAGTCCATGGGCGCGGTCGGCGTCGAAGCCGTGCTGCCCGCGGTCCTCGTCGACGCCGCCGCCTTCTGCCGGGACCGGTTCCTCGAGGGCGGGGAGCCCGCGGTGGGTTGCGCGGGCTGGGCTGATCGACCCCGCCGCCGAGACCGCGCCCAAGCGGCGGTGGCGGCTCGGGTACGGCCCCGTCGGCGCCGCCCTCCGCCTCACCCACCTCCGCAGCCGCGGCCACCCCGATGCGGTGACCGTCGCGGCTGGGCTGGCCGCACCCACCGAGCACTGCGGGCCGGTCGACGTCCTCCGCGACCGCCTCGTCGTCCCTTTGCGCGACGGATCGGATCAGGACGGTGGGGGAGTGGTGGGATTCGCGGGACGGCGGCTGTCCGAGCCCCGCGCCGACACGGCCCGGGTACCCCTAAAGTGGCTGAACAGCGCCACCACCGCTCTTGTACCGCAAGTCCACCCACCTATACGGACTCACCGAGCAGGCCGACCTGATCGAGTCGAGCAACGCCCGGGTGGTGCTCGTGGAGGGGCCGCTGGACGCGGTCGCGATACCCCTGGCCGGGCACGTCGGCCTCGCCGCCGGCGGGACCGCCCTCACCCCGGACCACGCCGCCCGCCTGCTCGCGGTCACCGGCCCGGCCGCTGCACGTCGCCTACCACGGGGACCCCGCCGGGCACGCCGCCACCGTCCGCGCCGCGCACCTGCTGACCGGGGCGCCGGCCGTGGAGGTGTTTCTGGCTCCGTGGGGGACGCCGCGTCGATCCTCAGCTCCCGAGGCCCCCGAGGGCTGCGCCGGGCCCTGACCCACACCCGACCCCTGATCGACGCCGCCGTCGAGGACCGGCTGTCCACCTGGGACCGCCACCTCGACACCGCCAACGTCGCCGCCGCCGTCGACGCGGTCCGCCACGTCGCCCCCCTCATCGCGTCCGCGCCGGCCGGTGACCTCGGGCGGCTGGTCCTCTGGGTCGCCGCCTACACCCGGCTGCCCTCGCAAACGGCACCACCACCGACCGTCCCGCGCTCGGCCGGCTGCTGGAGCGGCTGCGGCCGGGGGACACCCTGGTGGTGTGGCGCCTGGACCGCCTCGGCCGGTCCACCGCGCATCTGATCGACACCGTCACCGGCCTCGGAGAGCGGGGGATCGGGTTCTGCTCCCTGACCGAGGCCCTGGACACCACCACTCCGGCCGGCAGGCTGCTGTTTGGGATCCTCGCCTCGCTGGCAACGTTCGAACGCGACCTCACCCTCGAGCGGACGATGGCCGGGCTGGCCGCGGCCCGCGCCCGGGGCCGGGTCGGGGGGCGCCCGCCGACGATGACGCGGGAGAAGTTGGCGGTGGCCCGCCAGCTGCTCGCCGCCGGTCAGTCCAAGACCCTGGTCGCGGCGACGATCGGGGTCAGCCGCCCGACCCTGTACGAACACCTCCACCGGAGCCCCCGGTGACGGCGCGGCCCGTCGCGGTACCGGCGGACCAGCTCGCCCTCGACCTGCCCGGACTCCCGCCGCTGCGCGTGGTCGACCCCGCCCCCCGCCGGCCCCGCCGAGCGGTGGCCCCGCCGGTGTCGACTCCGCTCGAGGCGGAGCCGCCGACGCCCGCGGCAGCGGCGGGGGAGCGGGTGTGGCTGGTGTGGGAGGACGACGAGGTCCTCGGCGTCTACGCCGACCGCGACAGCGCCGCCGCGGACTGCGCGGCCCTGCGGCGGGCGGCCCGGCGGGCGCCGCTCCCGGTCCGGTACGAGTGCCTGCCCGTGCCGGTGTTCACCGGTCCCCGCCACGACGTGCCGGCCGCGGGCGCCACGCGCCCGGGTACCGGGCGGTGGCGGTCGTGAGTGCGCTGTCGGAGGTCGGCTGCGTCGGCTCGCCCGCCGGCAGGGCCTCGTTCTGTCCGAGTTCCGCCTGCCCTTCGATCCTGCCCCGCACGAAGTGATCAGCGAGTGTCCTCGTCGGTGGGGGCCAGGTGGTCCTCGACCGCGGTGACCCGCTGCTCGACGGGTCCGGGTTCGACGTCGACGAGCTGGAATCCGTGTTCCCGGTAGACCGCCTCGTGGACGGCCTGGAACTCCAGCGCATCGGGGTAGCTGATCCGCCGGGCGGCGGTGGGCTCGATGAACCCGAGCGGGCGGATGAGGAACACGACCCGCTCGTACACCCGGTCCCGGGTCACCCGGGTGACCTCCGCCGCCAGCAGTGGGGTGACGGGCAGGTCGAGGTAGCGGGCGAGGGCCAGCGTGCACAGCGGGGACCGGTCGAAGACCTGCACCGACACCCCGTCCGCGACGGGTGCGAGCTGCCGCCGGCGTTGCAAGGTCACGATGTCGTCGAGGAAGGTCCCCTTCTGCCAGGGTTCGTCGACGCCGGCCGCCTGGGCGTCGGCGATGAGGTCAGTGACGGCCTCGTCGACCACGGCGTATCCGCGTCGACGTAGACCGAGCGCGACCGAGGTCTTCCCGCTGCCGGGAGCCCCGGTGAGGACGTACCGCTTCGACACCGTCGGTCCTTCCTGGGTGTGGTGGTCGTCGTCCGATCGCGACAGCCGGTCCGCCCGTCGACGGCGGTTGGCCCAGTCAAGGCTGCTCGCCGCGGGAGGTGGCTGAGTGAGGGGGTGACCCACCACCCAGGCTCCGTCCGTGGCGATCGCCCGCGGACAGCCCGAGCCCGATCAGCCGTAGGTTCCCGGGCGTGCACCGCAGCCGTGTCTCGACCCTTCTCGTCGACACTCCCGTCGAGGACGCGCCGCGGGTCGCGGCGTTCTGGTCCGCGGTGACGGGTTCGCCCCTGCAGCACCCGGCCGGTCAGCCGCAGTTCACCGTCCTCCCGGGTGCCGTGCCCGGGCTCGTGTTCGCCGTCCAGGCAGTCGACGACCTACCCCGCTACCACCTCGACATCGAGACCGACGACGTCGACGCCGAGGTCGCCCGGCTCGTGGCCCTCGGGGCCACCGAGATGTCGACCTGGGCCGGCTGCCACACCCTGCGCGCCCCGGGCGGTCACCTCATGTGCGTCATCCCGGTCCACAGCGACCCCGCCGAGTTCGCCGCGCACGCCCACCCCTGGCCGTAGAGCAGTGAAGACCGCCGCGGGACGGCCACCGCCGTCCGGTTGTCGATGGAGGAGGAGTCTGTGAAGACGATCGGGGTACTCGGCGGGATGAGCGCGGTCGCGACGGGGGAGTACTACCGGCGCCTGAATGACGGGGTGCACGCGGTCCGCGGCGGTCATGCCGCCGCCGATGTCGTGATCTACAGCGTGGACTTCGCGGTCATCGAGGCCTGCATCCGCACCGGGGAGTGGGACCGGGCCGCCGAGCATCTCGCTGACCGGGCGCGGCGCCTGGAGCGGGCGGGTGCGGAGTTCCTGCTGTTGGCGACGAACACGATGCACCGGGTCGCCGAGCAGATCGAGGCCGCGGTCGACATCCCGTTCGTGCACATCGTCGACGTCACCGCCGACGCCGCTCTCGCCGACGGTGCCCGCACGGTGGGGCTGTTGGGGACCGCGCCGGTCATGGCCCCGGGCTCCTACTGGGACCGGTTGACCGGCCACGGCCTCGACGTCCTCGTCCCCGCCGCCGCGGATCAGGTGCTGGTGGACGGGGTGATCTTCGACGAGCTCACCCGGGGGGTGTTCACCGAGTCCTCACGGCGGGAGTACCGGCGTGTCATCGCCGACCTCGTCGCCCGCGGCGCGGACGGGGTCGTGCTGGGCTGCACCGAGATCAGCCTGCTCATCACCCCGGCCGACGTTCCGGGCACCGTCCTCTACGACACCACCGCCCTGCACGTGGACCGGGCCGTCCACCTCAGCCTGGACTGAGCCCGCCAGAGCGGCTCACCGACCATGAGGGAGGCACCCATCCGTGGTGGATAAGTGTGGGTATGCACCGGTCCATCTGCTGATGTTGAGGTCAGTCCGGTGCGGCGGTGCGAGCTGTTGCCGGCGGTGGTGACGCGTTTGGCCCGCCCTCCCGCGGTGGGACCCGATTGCAGGCGAGTGCGGACGCGCCGCAGCGATGACCGCGGGACGGCCGTCCACACCGACGAGGCGACCGACGGCCTCAGCACCGACGCCGGACAGCGGGTCCTTCCCGCTCGCCCTGTCCGACCGTTACCGGGACGGTGAGGGCCGCACCCGGACGCCGCCGTCGACGATGCTCGTCCGCCGCGCCCGCTCGCGAGCTGTCCCATCGACCCGCCGCTGAGGACCGCGCAGGCGGCGGTGATCGGAGATCACGTCGTCGCGTGTGGGGAAGGGCTGGCTGCGCGGTGCTTCGTTGGGGTTGACCGTGGGTGGGTCCTACCAGGGCACGACGTGGCCCCGGTAGTCGAGGAACTGCAGCCCCGGCCTGCCCGCCTGGGCGTCGATGGTGTCCGCGACCCCGGGGATGGACTGGTCGATGGTGAGGTCCGCGCCGGGACCGCCGAGGTCGGTCTGGACCCAGCCGGGGTTGATGAGCAGCAGCGTGCGGGGGTCGTCGCGGTGGCGGGCGGCGTAGCTGCGCATGAGCTGGTTGAGGGCGGACTTGCTGGCCCGGTAGACCTCGTGGCCGCCGTTGGTGTTGAGGGAGACGCTGCCCTGGCTGGAGGACATGACCCCGATGGTGCCGGCGGGTCCGACCAGCGGACCGAGGATCTCGACGACCCGCAGCGGGCTCAGCACGTTGGTGACCATGATGTCGGTGAACGCCTGCGTGGGGACGCCACCGACTGGAACGTCGCCGTTGGTGATCGCCGCGTTCACGAACAGCAGGTCCAGCGTGCGGGTGGCCAGCCGGTCGCGCAGGGCCTCGATCTGGTCGGGGTCGGTCATGTCGAGGGTCTCGACGGTGAGCCGGCCGCTGGCGGTGGCGGCGAGGTCGTGGAGGCCGGTGCGGTGGCGGCCGCGGACAGTCCCGATGACGTCCCAGCCGCGGTGGAGGTACTCCGCGGCCAGCGCCAGCCCCAGGGTCCGAGAGGCGCCGACGATGAGGGCGGTCCGGGCGGTGGCGGCGGTCACGGGCTCAACCGGTCCCACCGTCATGCCCTCACCGCCGGGGTGAGGACCTGCTCGCACCACGCCCGGAAGGTCGTGGGACCGGCCGTCTGCGGGGTGCGGGCGATCCCGTCGTCGAGGCCGTGGTCCTTGGCCCGCATCATGTCGACCATGCCCGCGACGAACGCCGCACCCATGCCATAGCCGGCCAGTCCGGCGCCGAGGTCGGCGAGGGTCTCGCGCCGGTAGCGCACCGGCGTCCCGAGGACGTCGCTCATGGTCCGGGCCATGTCGTCGGGGGAGAGGTCCTCGGGGCCGAGGACCGCCACGTCCGCGGAACCGGTCCACGACCGGTCCAGCAGGAGACCGGCGGCGGCGGCGGCGATGTCGCGGGTCGCCGCGGTCGGGGCCTTCCGGTCGGCGGCCGCGGTGTCGGTGAACACGCCATCGTCGCGGATCGAGGGGACCTGGCGGAGCAGGTTGTCCATGAACGACGGGCACGCGAGCGCCCGGTAGGCCACCCCGGTGCCGGCGATCAGGTCGTCCATGACGAGGGAGGCGGTCACCAGCCCGGCCGAGTCCGCGACGGGGGTACCCCGCCCGAGTGCGGACACCCCGACCACATGACCCACGCGGTGGGTGGTGAACGCCGCCGCGGCGGGCTGGGTGAACCCCGAGTAGGCCGCCTGCAGGCTCACCGCCCGCGGGTCGGGCGGGACGACCCAGAACACCGCGTCGGCGCCGGTGAACGCCCGGTCGACGACGTCGGGGTCACCGTGGGAGCCGGTGATGACGTCGACGCGGTCGCGGACCGCGGCCGGCAGCCGGGCCGGGTCGCGGACCACGACCCGGAGGTCCTCCCCGCCGGGAGTGTCGAGGAGGGCGGCGAGGACCTGGCGGCCGATGTCGCCCGTGGGCGTCGTGATGACGATCATCGGTCCACCGTGCGGCCGGGAAGCGCGGGCGTCCAATACCTTCCCGACCGGATTGATACCGTAAGCGCATGGATCTGGATCTGCGGAGGCTTCGCTACTTCGCCGCGGTAGCCGAGCATCGGCACTTCGGCCGGGCCGCGCGGCAGCTGTACATCGCCCAGCCCGTCCTCAGCCGGCAGATCCACGCCCTCGAGGACGAGCTCGGGTGCGCCCTGCTCGTTCGGACCACCCGCAGCGTCGCCCTCACCCTCGCCGGGGAGCAGCTGGCAGAGCAGGCACGTGGGGTCTTCGCCGCGGTCGACGCCGCCGTGCGCCGGGTCTACGAGGCCGACCGGGGCGTGGCGCGGCTCGTGGTCGCGTTCGCGCCCGGACTGCGGGTGTCCGCCGCGGTGCGGGTCTTCTCCGCCGAGTACCCCGACGTCCAGGTCGAGCTGCTGCAGCTGAACTGGTGGGAACAGGACACCCCGCTGCGCGACGGCCGCGCCGACGTCGGCTACCTGCGCCGCCCGTTCGAGGACACCGGCCTGCGGACCGTCGCCATCGGCAGCGAACCGAAGGTCGCCTGCCTGCCCGCCACCCACCCCCTCGCCCAGCGCCGGACCCTGCGGTCAGCCGACCTCGACGGCGAGACCATCCTCGACGCGCTCGCTCGGCGGACGTCGTCGGTGGAGGAGAAGTTCGAGCTCATCGCGGCCGGGCACGGCATCGCGATGGTCCCGCGCAGCGTGGCCAAGTCCTACGCCCGTCCCGACCTCGTCTACCGCCCCGTGAGCGACCTCGTGCCCGTCCAGACCTGCCTGACCGTTGCCGAGGACCGCCACGATCAGCGAGTCCTCGACTTCATGACCATCGCCGAAGATGTTCTCCGAACCCGAACCGGACACCTCGCCGCCGTCGGCTGAGCACACCGACCGTCGACAGTCCACCCGCGCCCGGGGGGCCGGCTCGTGAACGGCCTGGGCCGTTATGGTCGTGACCGGCGGAAACGGGTCGGGCAAGTCGAGTCTGCGCCGGGCGCTGCGCCGGGTGGCGGAGGTGTCTCGCAACGGGGCGGTCGGCGCACTGGCGTAGCAGGGCGGGCTGCGGTCGACGTTGTGGGCCGGCCGCAGGAGCTGGGTCGCGCAGTCGGCGAGGGCGGGTCAGGGCGGTGGCGGCGACATCGACCGATGGTGTCCTGCCCGCCGATCGATGCCGTGGGTGAGGTGGCCCGTCGATCCAGACACCGGGCTTGGGTGGGAGCATCGGTGGTGTGACCGTCCTCGTGAGTGGTGCCACCGGAAGCGTCGGCGGAGCGGTGTTCCACCGGCTGCGCGAGCAGGGGGTCGAGGTGCGCGGCGGCACCCGCCGCCCGGACACCGCGGGTCTGCCAGAGGGGACCGCCGTCGCGTTCGACCTGGGTGAGCCGGCGACCTTCGGGGCGGCGCTGAGCGGGGTCCAGCGTGTCTTCCTCTACGCGGCGACCGACGAGCTCGGGCCGTTCCTTGATGCCGCCCGCGCGGCCGGCGCGCCCCATGTGGTCCTGCTGTCCTCGTCCAGCGTGGTGGAGGACAACGCGGGGTCCAATCCCATCGCCCAGCATCACCAGCACCTGGAAGATGCGATCGCCGGCTCCGGACTGCCCCACACGTTCCTGCGGCCCGGCTACTTCGCGTCGAACGCGCTGCGATGGGCGGGATCGGTGCGAGCAAGTCGGTCGGTGTCACTGGCCTACCCGGAAGCCGTCCTCGACCCGATCCACGAACTGGACATCGCCGAGGTCGCCGTGGTCGCGTTGAGCGCGGACGGTTTGATCGGACGCGCGCCCGTGCTCACCGGCCCGGAGAACCTCACCCAACGCCAGCAGGTCGAGACGATCGCCGGTGCCCTGGGCCAACCGGTCGAGCTGATCGAGTTGACGGCCGACGCTGCGCGGGAGCAGATGGCGCACGCGCTGCCGCTGCCCATCGTGAACACCCTGCTGCGACTACTCGCGGGCGCGGTGGGAACGACCTCCGAGCTGACCAGTGAGGTCCAGGCGATCACCGGTCACCCGCCACGCCCCTTCACCGACTGGGCCCACCAGCATGTCGCCGACTTCACCTGACGGTGTGGCTGTTCTGATACCACGCGGTCAGCGAACACCGGACCCAGGCCCGCTCGCCTGACGATGCCGTGGCGGGCCGGATTATGGCCGATGTGCTTACCCGCTTAACTCCGCCAGCCCGCGCGAGTTCAGCCCTGCTCTCACATGGCCGGTCTGACCGACCTTCGGGTGACCGCGTCATGTCGTGTAGAGGCGCTCATCGGTCCTCACGTAGCCTCAGACCTCGCTCTAGAGCGCCGATCAGCCAGCCCGGGAGCTACCACACCACCCACCTCGGGAAGGCTCCACCTAGCGGAGTCAAGCGGGTAAGCATGATGGCCGAAATCGATCGCGCGACGTCGGGCTGCAGCGTGTTCTCGACCAGCCGCTGGTGACGACGACGGCGGCGGTGTGCAGCTGGGCTCGGGCGACACCGATGGCAGCGCGCAGCGCCGGTAGGTCGAGGTGTTCGCCGGCGGCGGTCACCGGGTCGTAGAAGCCGACGACCGTCCGAATTCCCGGCGGCCACGTACTCGCGCCACCCACACAGTGGTGGACCGGCCAAAGTGTGCAGCGGGACGACCCCGTGGATTGATCGTGGCCCGTCGAGTCCCGCGGGCTCTCCGGCGTCGGGCGGTGAGGTTCAACCTCGACGATTTCCCCGGGCGCCGCGCTGGCCCGGTGTGTACGGGGGCCGGGGCAGGGTGAGGGTGGCGTGTACGCCTTCGATCCCGGCCTGATGCCCGGCACTGGGCTGATCCGCGACCGCG
>CAXSIB010000055.1:0-12522 GCA_964237095.1 uncultured Actinomycetales bacterium | reverse complement strand
TCGGGCCGACCGGCCGCCACCACCACCAGCCACCAGGACCAGGACCACCCACCACCGGTCACCACCAGCCCGGCCAGCAACCAGCACCACGACTGCCACCACCGCACGCGGGACCGCAGGACGCGGTCCCGCACCCACCGCGCCGCTGACCGCGCGGACCTCGCCCCGACGGACCCGTCCGCCGGCGCCCCCGACCGACGACCCGCCCCGGGCGGTGCCGTCCCCGCACGTCCACCCGCCGCCACGTCCCATCCGCACCCGAGGAGCCCCATGTCCACCACCCGCACCCGCCGCGCCGTCGCGGCCACCGCCCTGCTCACCGCGTCCGCGCTCGCGGTGGTCGGCTGCTCGACGAAGACCACGACCGCGACCGCCCCCGCCGTGTCGGCCGGCGCGACGAGCGGTGGCGGCGGCGCCTCGGCGGGCGCCGGCTCGTCGACCGCGAAGATCGCCTTCCTGATGCCCGACGAGGCGTCCACCCGTTACGAGCTCTACGACCACCCGGCGTTCGTCGCCAAGGTGAAGGCGCTGTGCGCCGGCTGCAGCGTGATCTACAACAACGCCGACGCGGACGCGGCCAAGCAGCAGCAGCAGGCGAACTCGGCCATCGCCCAGGGGGTCAAGGCCATCGTCATCGACTCCGTCGACTCCACGGCGGCGGCGTCGATCGTCAACACCGCCAAGGCCAGGGGCATCTTCGTCATCGCCTACGACCGGCCCATCCCGGCGGCCGAGCCCGACTTCTACGTCTCCTTCGACAACCAGAAGATCGGGGCGCTGATCGCGCAGTCCCTGGTCGACCACCTGAAGGCCACCAAGGCCCAGGGCGGCGTACTGGAGGTCAACGGCTCGCCCACCGACGCCGCGGCCGGCCTCATCAAGAAGGGCGTGCACAGCGTGCTGGACGGCAGCGGCTACAAGATCCTCGCCGAGTACGACACGCCGAACTGGCAGCCGTCGCTGGCGCAGAACTGGGTCAGCGGCCAGATCACCCGCTTCCACAGCCAGATCGCCGGTGTGGTCGCCGCGAACGACGGCACCGGGGGGGCGACCGTCGCCGCGTTCCAGGCCGCCGGGGTCACGCCGATCCCGCCGGTCACCGGCAACGACGCCACCCTGGCGGGGGTCCAGCTGATCGTCGCGGGGCAGCAGTACAACACCATCTCCAAGCCCAGCGCCATCGAGGCGAACGCTGCCGCCCAGGTCGCCCTCCAGCTGATCGACGGCACCAAGCCGGCGTCGCAGACCGTCCTCTTCGGGACCCCGTCGCAGCTGTTCACCCCGGACGTCGTCACGGTCGCCAACGTCGAGAAGGCGATCGTCACGCCGGGACACCTGAAGGCGTCGGCGATCTGCACGTCCACCTACGCCGCCGACTGCACCAAGAACGACATCAGGTGACGACCTCGACGCGGGAACCGGCCCGGACGGCGGCGGGCGGGCGGGCCGTCCTCAGCCTGCGCGGCATCAACAAGAGCTTCGGGGCGGTGGCGGCCCTGACCGACATCAGCCTCGAGGTCGCCGCGGGGGAGGTCGTCGCGATCGTCGGCGACAACGGCGCCGGGAAGTCGACGCTGGTGAAGATCCTCGCCGGGGTCCACGCGGCCGACTCCGGGACGATCGTGTTCGACGGCACCGAGGTGTCGATCCCCGACCCGAGCACCGCGATCGCCCTCGGGATCGCGACCGTGTTCCAGGACCTCGCCCTGTGCGAGAACCTCGACGTGGTGGAGAACCTCTTCCTCGGCCAGGAGCTGTCGCCGTACCGCCTCGTCGAGGTCGAGATGGAGAAGCGCTCGTGGGGCCTGCTCCGCCAGCTGTCCGCACGGATCGCGACCGTCCGCGTCCCGATCGCCTCGCTGTCCGGGGGGCAGCGCCAGACGGTGGCGATCGCCCGGTCGCTGCTCGGCGAGCCGAAGATCATCATCCTCGACGAGCCGACGGCGGCGCTCGGGGTCGCGCAGACCGCGGAGGTGCTCGACCTCATCGAGCGCGTCCGTGAGCGTGGGCTGGGGGTTGTCATGATCAGCCACAACATGGAGGACGTCCGCGCGGTGGCGGACCGCGTGGTCGTGCTCCGGCTCGGGCGCAACAACGGGGTCTTCGACGTCGAGACCGTGTCGAGTGACCAGATCGTCGCCGCGATCACCGGCGCGACGGACAACGTCGTGTCCCGTCGCGCCGCCCGGCGCTCGGGCCACGGGGAGACCGGTCACAGCGGGACCGTTCACAGGGAGACGGGGCCCAGCGAAAGCCTGCACGGCGACACCGGTCCCGGCGAGGCGGCCACCGAACCCGGTACCGACAGGACGCCGGTGCGCATGCCGATCCCCGGTGCCACCGCGAGCGGCGAGGAGGCCGACAGATGACCGACGTGACGTCCCGACCCGACCCCACGGCGGCCCTGGACCGCCAGGACGAGCGCCTCGCCTCCCGCACGGGGGTGGGGGGCGCGGCGAGCGGATTCGTGGACCGCATCCGTTCCGGCGACCTCGGCCCGCTGCCCGTCATCGTCGGGCTGGTCGTCATCTGGGGGATCTTCGAGATCCTCAACCCGGTGTTCCTGTCGAGTGACAACCTCGTCAACCTCACGCTGGAGAGCGTGCCGGTCGGCGTGATCGCCCTCGGGATCGTGTGCGTGCTGCTGGTCGGCCAGATCGACCTGTCGGTCGGCTCGGTCAGCGGCCTGTCCGCGGCGGTCCTCGGGGTGCTCTTCGTGAACCACGGGCTGCCGTCCCTGCTGGCGATCGCGGCGGCGATCGTCGTCGCCTGCGCGATCGGCTGGGTGTACGGGCAGCTGTTCACCCGCTTCGGCATGCCGAGCTTCGTCTCGACCCTGGCCGGGCTGCTCGCGTTCCTCGGGCTCCAGCTGAAGCTGCTGGGCAACGTGGGCTCGGTCAACCTGCCGTTCACCTCCCCGCTCGTCCGCTTCGCGCAGGCCTACTTCGTGCCCGTGGCGCTGTCCTACGTCTTCGCGTTCCTGGCGGTGGCGGCCTTCGTCGCGGCGCGGTACCGACGGGCGGCGACGCGGCGGGCGGCCGGCCTGTCGGCGTCCTCGACGACGTCGCTGCTGGTGCAGGGGATCGCCGCCCTCGTGGGAGCCGAGTTCGTGACCTGGTACCTGGACAAGAGCTCCGGTGTCGGCTGGATGTTCGTGTTCTTCATCGCCCTCGTGGCGGTCATGCACTACATGTTCACGCGCACCCGCTGGGGTCGGTCGGTGTTCGCGGTCGGCGGCGGCGCCGAGGCCGCCCGCCGGGCGGGTATCAACGTCCGGCGGACCTACATCTCCTGCTTCGTGCTGTGTTCGGCCCTCGCCGCGGTCGGCGGCATCCTCAGCGCGGCCCGGCTCGCGTCGGCCAGCCAGGACAGCGGCACCGGCGACGTCAACCTCGACGCGATCTCGGCGGCGGTCATCGGCGGCACCAGCCTCTTCGGCGGGCGCGGCAGCGCGTCGTCGGCCCTGCTCGGGATCATCGTCATCCAGTCGATCTCGAGCGGGCTCACCCTGCTCAACCTCACGTCGTCGTACCGCTTCATGATCACCGGTGTGGTGCTCGCGCTCGCGGTGCTGGTCGACTCCCTCGCCCGCCGGTCCCGCGCCTCCCACGGCCGCGCATGAGCGGGGCCGGGACCGGGAGCGGGAAGACTGGCCGCATGGCCGGCGACACTGTGCACCCAGACCGCGACGCGACCCGCACCGACCCGGGCGGTCCCGGCGCCGGACCGGTGCGGGTCCTGTGTGCGGGTGACCTGTTCATCCGGGCCGACGCCCTCGCCGCGGGCGCCCGGGACGCGTTCGGCGGCGCCACCGAGGTGACCCTCCTGGAGTCGCGCTGGCCGGACGAGCCGTTCGGTGCGGTCGACGGGGTCCGGGAGGCCGCCGGGCCGCCCGCCGACGTCGCCGCCGCGGCGGCCGCGGCCGGGGCGACGGTGCTCCTGACCCACCTGGCCCCGGTGACCCGGGCGGTGTTCGAGGCCGCCCCGGAGCTGCGGGTGGTGGGCATCACCCGCGGCGGCCCGGTGAACGCCGACCTCGCGGCGGCCACGGACCACGGGGTGCCCGTCGTCTTCCTGCCCGGGCGCAACCTCGGGGCGGTGGCCGAGTTCACGGTCGGGGTGATGATCACCCTGACCCGCAACGTGTCCGCCGCGTCGCGGGACCTCTCGGCCGGGCGGTGGGACGCGCGCTGGTTCCGCAACGAGCTGACCGGGCCCGAGCTCCGTGCGGCGACCGTCGGCCTCGTGGGTCTGGGCGCGGTCGGCCTGCGGGTGGCCGAGCTGCTGCGGGCGTTCGGGTCGACCGTGCTTGCCCACGACCCCTTCGCCGACGCGGGTCGGGCCGCGGCCGCGGGGGTGCGACTGGTGGGCCTCGACGAGCTGCTCGCCGGCAGCGACATCGTCAGCGTCCACGCCCGGCTCACCGACGCGACCCGGCGGATGTTCGACGCCTCGGCGTTCGGGCGGATGAAGCCGGGTGCGCGGTTCGTCAACACCGCGCGCGGTGAGCTCGTGGACCGCGCGGCCCTGCTCGACGCCCTCGAGTCCGGGCACCTGCGCGGCGCCGCGCTCGACGTCTTCGACCCGGAGCCGCCGGTCCCGGGTGACCCGCTCGTCGCCCGCCCGGACGTCATCGCCACGCCCCACCTCGCGGGCGCGTCGGAGCAGGTCGCGTCGGAGTCCGTGACCCGGGTCGCCCGGGAGGTGGCGCAGTTCCTGCGCACAGGGGGGCTCGAGCACTGCGCCAACCCCGGCTGGGTCGAGCACGCCCGGCCGGGGGAGCGACAGCCGACCGGCCGCGGGGTCCCGTCATGAACGTCATCGGGCTGGACCTGGGGACGTCGCGCGTGAAGGCGGTCCGCTTCGACGAGGCCTGGCGGGCCGTCGCCACCGCCGACGAGGTCACCGCGGTCGCGCACCCGCGCAGCGGCTGGTCCGAGCAGGACATGGACGAGGTCTGGGCCGCGGCCGTCCGGGTGGTCGCCGAGGTCGCCGGCGACTCCGGCGACTCGGGCGGGCTGGGCGACTCCGGCGGCTCCGGCGACTCGGGCGGCTCCGGCGGGCGCGACGAGATCGGCCTGATCGCCGTGACGGGGCAGGGCGACGGCTGCTGGCTGGTCGACCCCGACGGCCGCCCGGTGCGCCCGGCGATGCTGTGGAACGACGCCCGCGCCGGGTCGGTGGTCGACGCCTGGGAACGCGACGGCACGCTGGCCGCGACCTTCGCGACCACCGGCTGCTACGGCTCGCCGGGGGTCGCGAACGCCGAGCTGCGCTGGCTCGCCGACCACGAGCCCGCCGTCCTCGCCCGGGCGGGGGCGGTGCTCAGCTGTGGGAGCTGGGTGTTCCGGCAGCTGACCGGCCGCGGGGTGCTCGACGTGTCCGAGGCGGTGAACCCCTTCCTGGACGCGCGCACCGGCGACTACGACGACACCCTGCTCGACGCCTACGGGCTGCGGGCGCAGGAGCGGCTGCTGCCGCCGGTCGTCGCCGCGGGCGACCGGGCCGGGGGGCTCACCCGCGCCGCGGCCGACGCGGTCGGGCTGCCCCCGGGCACGCCGGTGGTCCTGGCCCCCTACGACCTGCTGACCACCGCCACCGGCAGCGGGGTCGCCCGGCCGGGGCAGGCGTTCGCGGTGCTCGGGACGACCCTCTGCGTCGGGGTGCTCACCACCGACCCCGCCCTCGGCCGCACACCCAACGGGCTGACCCTGCCGACCGGGTACCCGGGCTCCTGGCTGCTGGCCTACCCGACGATGTGCGGGACCGAGGTCCTGGACTGGACGGCGACCCTGCTCGGCCTCGACGGGCCGCCCGCGCTGATCGCCCTCGCGGCGCAGGCCCCCCAGCACGCCGAGGTCCGCTCGCGGGCCGCGGGTACCGGCTCCGGCGGCGCCGGCGGGGCGCCGCTGGTGGTGCCCTACTTCTCCCCCGCCGGGGAGCGGGCCCCGTTCCGGGACAGCGGCGCGCGGGGTGCGCTGCTCAACCTGACCACGGAGTCCACCCGCGCCGACGTCGCCCGGGCCACCGTGGACGGGCTCACCCTGGCCGTCCTCGACTGCTTCCTCGCCTGTGGTGGTGCGGATGTCCTGTCGGTGTCGGGGGGCGGGGCCCGCAGCGAGCTGTGGTGCCAGGCGATCAGCGACGCGGTCGGGGTCCCGGTGCACCGGACGGACAGCGCCGAGGCGGGGGCCCTCGGCGCGGCGCTCACCGGGGCGGCCGAGATCGGCGTGGTCGCGGACCTCCCCACGGCCGTGGAGGCCGCGGTCGGGGTGCAGCGGCGGTACGAGCCCGACCGCGAGCGCGGCACCTCGTACCGGGACCGGCTCGCGGAGCTCACCCGGGTCCGGTCGGTCGTCTGAGGCCGCCTCCTCAGAGGTCGAGGGCCGCCGCGAGGTAGCCGCCGAGCAGGCACCGCGCAACCAGCCCCACCGAGCCCTCGCCGGGGTCGAAGCGCGCCGAGTGCAGGCCGGCGGGCGGGGCGCTCGCGGACCCGTCGGGACCGTGGGCCGCCACCGCCGCGCTGCCCCCGTTGGGGCCGACCGCGCCGACGCCGGCGAACATCATGAGCGAGGGCAGGACATCGCAGTACGCGGCGAAGTCGTCGGACCCGAAGGACCGCCACCGGCTGTCGGTCACCAGCCCGGCGCCACGCAGGCGCTGCTCGGTGGCCGCGGTCAGTACCGGGTCGTTGGACAGGACCGGCGTGGGGGCGTCGAAGACCGCGCGGCCGTGGCAGCCGTACGCGGTCGCCGTCGCGGCGGTGACGTCGCGGACGGCGGCGCGCAGGCGCTCCGCGCTCGCCGCGGTCATCGTCCGCAGCGTGCCGGTGGCGGTCGCGGAGTCCGGCACGACGTTCGCGGCCGTCCCCGCCGAGAGGGTGCCGACCGTGCAGACCGCGCCCTCCGCGGGATCGACCCGCCGGCTGGTCACCTGCTGCAGCGCGACGACGACCGCGGCGAGGGCCAGCACCGGGTCGGCGGTGGTGTGCGGGTACGCGCCGTGCCCCCCGACGCCCACGATCTGCAGCCGGAACGAGTCGACGGCCGCGTTGACCCCGCCCGGGGTCGCCCCGACGATCCCCGCGCCCAGCTGGGGCTGGACGTGCGCGCCGACCACCGCGGTCACCCCGTGGCGTTCGAGCGCGCCGGACGCGAGCACGTCGCGGGCCCCGGAGGCGTTGACCTCCTCGCGCGGCTGGAGGACCACCAGCAGGGGCGGGGCGTCCGGGACCCGGGCGACGGTCCGGGCGAGCGCGACCGTCGCCGCGAGGTGCACGTCGTGCCCGCACGCGTGCATCGCGCGCAGGCCGGGGTCCGCGGCGTACGGGAGGCCCGTGTCCTCCACCAGCGGGAGGGCGTCGAGCTCCGCGCGGACCGCTACGGTCCGGCTGTCCCCGGAGCCGCCCACCCGCAGGACCCGGCCGGTGCCCGCGACGACCTCGCCGGCGTGGGCGTCCCCGGCGAGTGCGGCGGCGACGAGGTCCGCGGTGTCGGTCTCGTAGCCCGAGACCCGCGGCTCGGCGTGCAGGACCCGGCGGAGGGCCACCGCGTCGGGGACCTCGTGCTCGAGGGCGGTGCGCAGCGCGGAGACGAGGGCGTCGCTCACGCGCGCGCCCCGGTCGCTCCCGTGACCGGTCGGCTCATGCGGGCAGGCCGTAGACCCGGCGGGCGTTCTCGCCCGCCACCAGGTGCGCGACCCGCTCGCCGTCGGCCGCGGACCAGTCCCCGGCGCGGACGCCGTCGTCGAGGAAGGCGCCGAGGGCCCGGCAGAAGAGCAGCGTCCCCAGCAGGTACAGCTCGGGGAGGCCGTACGCGTCGGAGGAGAACAGGAAGTCGCCGAAGGGGACGAGCTCGAGGGCCTCGGCCAGGATCGCCGCGGACCGGGTGCCGGTGTTGTGCGTCGCGAGCCCGACGTCGGTGCTCACGTGGGTGAACACCTGGGCGAGGTAGCCGGCCTGGCGGTGGAACGGGTAGGTGTGCAGCAGCAGGATCGGCACGCCGAGGGACTCGGTCGCGCGCAGCATCGGCGTCAGGTGGACGGGGTCCACGGCGTCGAGGTCGATGTCGGCGTCGCCGTACCCGGTGTGGAACTGCACGGGCAGCCCGGCCTCCAGCGCGGTCTGGACGAGGAAGCGGGACAGCACCGGATCGGCGCACCGGGGTCCCGTGCCGACCGGGCCGGCTGCCCCGGCCACCTCCCGGGCGGTGGCGGCGAGCCAGCGGCCCGCGTGGGCGGTCACCTCGCCGGCGGTCGGCGCCGGGCCGGGCAGGCGGAGACCGACCCGGTAGGCGGCGATCGACTTGGCCCCGACGACCCCGGCGGACGTCGCGCCGGTGGTCCCGGGTCCGCCGCGGGCCACCGCGACCCGGCGGGCCAGCTCGGCGCGGACCGCGTCCGCGAACCCGGCGGCGGTGGTGCCCGCGGTGACGACCCCCTCGGCGAGGGTCTCCAGGCGCACGATCTCGTACCCGGACGACCCGTCACCCGGCGACCCGTCCCCGGGGGGAGCCGCCAGCCCGGCCAGCTCGGCGGGGCTGGTGATCCCGGCGGGGGAGTACCCGGTGTCGACGACGAACGTCGAGACGCCGGCCGCCCGCAGGAGCCGGCGGCTCACCTCCGCGGTGCCGAGGTCGGCGCGCCGCGCCAGGTAGGTGTCGATGTCGGTGTGCGGCTCGAGGTCGAGCAGCGGGGGACACCAGCGGCGCAACGCCAGTCCCAGCAGGGAGTCCAGGTAGCTCCGGCCCGGTCCGGCGACGGCGCCCTCGTTCAGGTTGGCCTCGAGGGTGGGCCGGTCGAGCGGCGGGGTCGAGCGCCCGTCGACCTCCGCGGCGAACACCCCGTGGCAGTGGTGGTCCACCAGCGGCAGCGCGGCCAGGAGCTCGCCGACCGGACCCGGGCGCGCTGTCCCGGCCGGGCCGACCGCCGGGGTGGACGGGGCGGGGGGCGGGCTCCCGCCGGACTGCGCTGACACGACTGCTCCTCCTGACCGTCCCGGAGATCCTCCGGGGTCGGTGGCGATGGTCCCATCTCCGTCGAGGGGCGTGGTCCGACGTCGGCCAGACTGGCGCCATGAGCACCGCGGCGACCTCCGGGGACCAGCAGTCGGACGACGAGGCGCAGGCCGGGCCCGGGACCCTGCCCGACCCCGGGACGCTGTCCGACGCCGCGCGGGCCGCGCTCGCGGACCGGGCCCGCGACCTCGCCCCGGGGTTGGCCGAGAAGGGCGTCGTCGGCGTGATCGGCGCGTGGGTGGACAACGCCGGGATCGCCCGGGTCAAGGGGTTCCCCCTGTCCCGGCTGGAGTCCGTGGCCGCGCGCGGGGTCGGCATGTCCCCGGTGTTCGACGCGTTCGGCATCGACGACTCGATCGCGGACACCCCGGCCGGCGGCCCGGTCGGCGATCTCCGGCTCGTCCCGGACCTCGAGCGCCTCGTCCCGCTCACCGCGCAGCCCGGCTGGGCGTGGGCCCCGGTCGACCGCCGCCGCCAGGACGGCACCGCGCACCCGCAGTGCTCCCGGCTGCTGCTGCGGCGGATCGTCGACCGCCTCGCCGGCGACGGGCTCACGCTGCTGTCGGCGGTCGAGGTCGAGTGGATCGTGGGGCTGCCGCCCGTCCCCGCCACCCCCGGTGGGCGCCCGGTCACCACCCCGACCGACGACTTCGTGCCCGCGGTGTCCGGGCCGGCCTACGGCGCCGCGCGGGTCGTCGAGCTGTCGGACCACCTCGCCGACGTGCTCACCGGCCTGGCCGCCGCGGGGGTGCAGGTCGAACAGATCCACCCCGAGTACGCGACCGGCCAGTTCGAGGTGTCGGTCGCCCCCGAGGACCCGGTCGCCGCCGCGGACACCTCGGTCCTGGTGCGCCACGTGATCCGCGCCACCGCGGCCCGGCACGGGCTGCGCGTGAGCTTCGCCCCCAAGGTCCTCGCCGGCGACGCGGGCAACGGCGGCCACGTGCACCTGTCGCTCTGGCGGGACGGGGAGAACCTGTTCGCCCGGACCCCCGGCCCGACCGGTACCGGGGCGGCCGGCGTGGGCGTCGGCGTGGTGGGAGTCGGGGGCGCGGCCGCCGGTCCGCTCGTCGGGGAGGCGGCGCAGTTCACCGCCGGGGTCCTGGACCACCTGACGGCGCTGCTCGCCCTCGGCGCACCGGGAGTCGCCAGCTACCTGCGGCTCGTCCCGTCGCACTGGGCCGGCGCGTACGCCGCGTGGGGGCCCGAGAACCGGGAGACCGCGCTGCGGGTGGTCGGCGGCGGCCCCGGGGTCCGCGCCCGCGGGGCCAACCTGGAGGTCAAGTGCTTCGACCTGGCGGCGAACCCGTACCTGGCGATCGCCGGACTCATCGCCGCCGGCGCCGGCGGGCTCCGCACGGGGGCCGTCCTGCCGGCGCCGGTCACGGTCGACCCGGCCGGGCTGAGCGAGACCGAGCGGGCCGCGGCGGGGGTCCGGGCGCTGCCGGGTTCTCTCGGCGAGGCCACCGACGCGTTCGTCGCCGATCCCCTGTTCACGCACGTGTTCGGTCCCGACCTGGTCGAGACGATCGCCGCGGTCCGCCGCGCGGAGATCGACCGGCTCGACGGGGCGGCCGAGGCGGAGGTCGTCACCGCGACCCGCTGGCGGTACTGACGGCGCCGGCGGTACCGCCGGTACTGCCGGTACCGGCGGTCGTGGTGCCGGGGGCCGCGGGCTCGAGCGCGGGCAGGCGGGCGGAGTAGATCGAGTACCCGTCGAGGTGGCGGGTGACCGCCGTGGCGGCCGCGGTGGCCAGCACCATCGGGACGACGAGGTCGAAGCCGGTGTGGGTCAGCTCGAGGACCAGGACGAGCGCGGCGAGGGGGGCCTGCATGGCCGCGCCGGTCATCGCGGTCGCGCCGACCATCGCGTAGGCGCCGGCGGGCGACCCGGGCCACGCCCGCGACCAGAGCAGCCCGAGCCCGCCGCCGAGGGCGGCGCCGGTGGCCAGCACCGGGGTGAAGAGCCCGCCCGACGCGCCGCTGGCCAGGCAGAGGGCGGTCACCAGGGGCTTCAGGACCGCGAGGGTGAGCAGGAGCGCCAGGGTCCCGGACCCGACGAACGCGGCGTGGGCGATGCCCTTGCCGTTGCCGAACAGCTCCGGGCGGGCGAGCCCGACGACGCCGAGGACCGCGAACGCCGCGAGCGGTGCCCCGAGGGACGCCACCCCGCGGACGCGGTGGTGGGACACCCACCCGAGCAGGCGCACGTATCCTGCCGCGAGGACCCCCACGAGCGGCCCGGCGACCAGCGCCCACACGACGAGCCGGGCGCTCGAGTGGTAGCCGGGGATGTCGGTGTAGGTGGCCTGGTCGGGCAGGTAGAGCCAGCCGGTGAGGGTGGCGATCCCCGAGCAGGCCAGCGCCGGCAGCATGGTCGGGAGGGTGAGGCTGCCCACCAGGATCTCGGCGGTGAACAGCGCCCCGCCGAGCGGCACGTCGTAGACCGCGGCCAGTCCGGCGCCCCCGCCGCAGGCCACCAGCAGGCGGCGCTGGGCCGGCGACAGCCGGGTCACCCGGGCCAGGAGGCTGCCCGCGGCGCCGCCCATGAGCTTGGGCGCGGCCTCCCGCCCGAGGGAGGCGCCCAGTCCGATCACGATCTCCGAGAGCAGCGACGTCCCGAGGCTGCGCCGGAACGACAGCTCGCCGGTACCGCTCCACAGGGCGTCGTCGATCTCCGACCGCCCGGGCACGACCCGGCGCAGCAGGTACCAGCCGACCCCGCCGATCACGCCCGCCAGCAGCAGCAGCTCCACCCGCCGCCGGCCGGGGACCGCCGCCACCGCCCCCGCGAAGCTCCCGGCGTGGTAGCGGTACGCGGCGTGCTCGACGTGGAACAGCACCGCCATCATGAGGTCGGCGAGCAGGCCCGTCGCGACCCCGGTCGCGGCGAGCAGGACCCAGAAGCGCGCGGTCAGCGCGGCCTCGCCGTCGTGGCCGGCGTTGGGCTGCTCGATCGCGCCGCGCCCTGACGCCAGCCGGTGGCGCAGCAGCGGGGCCGGTGTCCGCACCCGGTCGGGGGGCCGGGCCGGGCCGGGGCGCCCGACCTCACCGGCCTTCTGGGCCCGACCGGGGATCCACCTCCGACCGGTCACGGGGCCATCCTCCGGCCCCGACCCTCCCGCCGGGCCGGGCCGGGCCGGCTGGGGTGGTCGGATCGGGTGGTCGGATCGCGGCCGTCAGATCGGGGCGGTCCCCGTGTCGGCGACGTTCCGGACGCGGTTCCAGCCCGCCACGGTCGGCTTCCGGTAGCTGCCGTCGGGGTTCTGCTGGGCGTACCGGATCTGGAGGTCGCCGTAGTCGAAGACGACCGTCTCGATCGGTGACTCGTCGTCGTGTGCGGTGGTGATCGTGCGGATCGCGGCGAGCTTCACCAACACGCGGCGGCTGTCGGGGCGCGATGCGCTCAAGACCGTGGTGATCGGCAACCCGGTCCGCGCCGAGGTCGTCGCGCTCGGTGCGCAACCGTTCGTGCCGCCCGCGGAGGGTGAACCGCTCCGTCTATTGA